>QHTS01000230.1 GCA_003220905.1 Gemmatimonadota bacterium
TTGCGCCGCGCGCTGCGGGACCGCTCACAGGAAGTGCGGATGCAGGTGGCGGTCGGGATCGGCGGACGCAAGTCGAGTGCCCTAGCGATGCCGCTCGTGGTCGCGATGGAAGAGGAGAAGGACGAGGCGGTGGTACGCGAGCTGATCCTCGCGCTGGGCCGGATCGGGAGCCCTGACGCGGTGCAGGCGCTCATCAAGTGGGCGCAGCCGAGCGGCCGATTTTTCGGGCGGAAACCGAGCGAGCTGCGGGTGGCGGCGGTCGAGGCCCTGCGGCTCGCGGCCACCCCGGCGGCGCTGGGTACGCTCGAGGGGCTGTCGGACGACGGTGACCGCGAGGTCCGCGACGCGGCCACCCGCGGCGTCGCGGAGCTGAAGCGGAAGCCGCGCCGCTAGCCTCGACTAGGACCACCCAGCATGAGCGCGGAGTCCTCGCTCGCCTTCCGCACCTCCGCGATCGGTACCGGCTGGAAGGTGATGGTTCGCCCCGCCGCCGCGCTCAGGATCTGCGCCGCCTCGGGACTCATGGGCGCGTCGCCCGCGAGGTCGATCTCCTTGCGGTTCAGCTCCTCCGCCTTTTCGAACGCCAGCAGGCCGTACTTCCCGATGTCCCTCACGGCGATCATCTGCAGCACGGTCGGCGTCGCTGTCCGGCTTGCGCGTCATCGCCCGCACGGTGTGCTTGCGGGCGAGCAGCTCCCGGGCCACGGCACCGCCCTGGTGTCCCGTCGCTCCCGTCACCAGGATCACACCCTTGCCCTGGGCCATCGAGCCTTCTCCTTTTAGGAAGGGATGAAGCTGATCTTGGGATCGAGCCGCCGCGCGAACGCCGCCAGCAGCCGGGCTGCCCGCTCCAGATCGTCCTGCGCCACCATCTCGTTGGGGCTGTGCATGTACCTGTTGGGGACGCTCACGAGTCCGGTCGGGATCCCCCGCAGGGCGTTGTAGATGGCGTCGGCGTCGGTGCCGGTGTCGTGCGGCGCCGCCTGGATGCTGAAGGGGATCTGCTCCCGCTCGGCGCACTCTGCCAGCAAGTCGAACACCACCGGGCTCACCGCCGACCCTCGCGCCAATACGGGACCGCCCCCGAGCTTGTGCTCGCCCGCGCGCTTCTTCTCGGCACCGGGCCAGTCCGTCGCGTGCGTGACGTCCACCACCAACGCGACGTTCGGCTCGAGCCCCACCGCGCTGGTGCGCGCGCCGCCCCCCGTCCAGGCGATCTCTTCGCGCGTAGTCGCCACGCCGAACACTGCGGCGTGCTTGGGTCGGTCCGCTGCGAGCAGGCGCAGGGCTTCGGCCACCACGTAGGCGCCGATGCGGTTGTCGATGCTGCGCGACACGATCCGGGCGTTCGGAAACTCCTGGACGCTCGCGTCGAGCACGCCGGCATCTCCCAGACGCACGCGCTCGAGCGTTTCGGCCTTGCTTGTGGCCCCGATGTCGATCCACAGGTCCGTGATCTTCGAGACCTTGTCCATGTCGTCGCGCTTCATCAGGTGCACCGCTTGCTTCCCGATCACGCCCCGCACGGGACCCTTCGGGCCGCTGATTACCACACGCTGCCCCACCAGGACCTGGGAATCCCACCCGCCAATGCCGGCGAAGTACAGGTACCCCTCGTCGTCCACGTGCGTGACCTGCAGTCCGATCTCGTCGATGTGGCCGGCGAGCATGAGCCGGGGCGCGCCCTTGGGATTCAGCGCCGCCACCGAGTTGCCGTGCACGTCGGCCGTCACCTGATCGGCGAATGTCTTCACCTCCTCGCGCCACACGCGGGCCGGCGCCGTCTCGAAGCCGGACGGTCCGGGCGTATCGAGGAGCCGCTTCAAGAAGTCCAGGGTGTCTCGGGTCATGGTTTGCGAACCGTTGTGGGCGAAAGACGCACGTGAAGCCGGCGGCGGACGCTGTCCGCCGCGGCCCCGCTCGCGAGCGTCGGCTGGTGACCGGCGCGGACTGGAATGGCGGAGAGGCGGAGCCGCCGGTCGGGCGTCACCACGACCCGGAGAATCGCGGACAGGCGCGTCCACGGGTCGTCCTGCAAGAACACGAAGTTCCCGAGCGACTGTACGATCGGCTTGCGCCGGTACCACACCACCGGCTGCAACACATGGGGGTGGTGGGCGAGGATCAGGTCCGCGCCCGCGTCCACCAGGCCGCGCGCCAGGTCTTGCATGTGCTTGGGTGGGGTGTCGACGTATTCGGTGCCGCCGTGCATGCTGACCACGACGAGGTCGGCCCGGCCGCTCGCCTTGAGCTCGCGAATGGCCGGGTAGATCCGGCCGGTATCCCCCCAGGCGATGAACTGCGACCCCGCGTGGCTAGAGAACGTGTACGGCGCCGGGTTCCAGGCACGGGTGAGCGCGAAGAACGCGACCCGCCAGCCGCGCCGCTCGAGGATCACCGGCTGCTCCGCCATGTCCCGCCCGAATCCCGAACCCACGAACCGGACGCCCGCGCGGGTGAGCTGCCGCATCGTCTCCTCCACGGCGGCGGGGCCGCCGTCCCACGCGTGATTGTTGGCCGTGCTCACGACGTCGAAGCCGGCGCGGGCGAGCGCGGCGGCGGCGGCCGGGGGCGCGGTGAAAATCCCTCCCGAATCGGGCGCCGCGCTCGAGTCGGGCGCAATCGGGCTCTCGAGATTCCCGAAGGTGATGTCCGCCGCGGCGAGCGAGTCGCGGAGCGCGAGGAATGGGTAGAGGGTGTCGCCCTCGAGCAGGCGCTCCTTCGCGACCCGTCGGCCCAGATTGATGTCCCCGACCGCGTACAGACGCAGCGTGTCGGTGGGCTGCTGAGGCAGCGCGCGTTGCACGTCGCGCGACGCCGTGGTGAGCGCGAGCAGCAGCACCCCGATCACGGATCCCTCGTTGACGCCGTCAACCGAGTATCAACCGGGTAAGCATCTCAGCCGCGTCCACGAGGCGGGGTCCCGGACGGGAAGTATACGCGTTGCCGTCGAGAAACTCGACGCGCCGCCCGAGCAGCGCCCGCGCCTGCCGGTCCGTGACCGCGGCAAGCTCCGCCTGGGCGCGCGGAATGTCGAACCCGCACAGCGCCACGACGACGACGTCCGGAGCGAGCGCGACGAGCTCGTCCCAGGGACGTGGTCGCGATGGCTCGCCGGGTGCGCCACCGACGTCCTGGCCCCCCGCGAGCGCCACCAGCTCGGGAACCCAGTGGCCCGCCACGTAGGGGGGATCGACCCACTCCAACACGAGTACCCGGGGTTTCCGTAGGGGCGCAGCATGCTGCGCCCCTACTTTCCCGGACCGCTGGGCCTGGGTGCCGACCCGCCGGAGGCGGTAGCGCAGCCCGGCCTCGAGCTCCTCCGCTTCGTCACGGAGCTCCAGGACCTCGCCGACCTTGCGGATGTCCAGGAACACCTCGTCCAGCGTATGCGCGTGCAGCGTGACGACCCACGGTGTGGGAATGAGGGTCGTGACCAGGCGCGCCAGCTCGCCCTCGCCCACGGCGCAGACGTCGCAGAGCGACTGCCCGATCAGCACGTCGGGCCGCAGGTGCGCCACCAAGTCGACGTCCACTTCCACGGGCGACACACCGCTGCCCTTCGCTTCCGCCAGGGCACGATCGATCGCGCCCGACGGCATCGCGAGGTCGATGCGGGTGCGCGTGACGCGGGGGAGCGAGCGCACCTCCGGCGGGAAGTCGCACTCGTGCGACACGCCGACCAGCCGACCGAGCGCCCCCAGCGCGGCCACGATCTCGGTGGCGGCGGGCAGCAACGACACGACGCGCATGCTGAAATGTAGGGGCGCAGCATGCTGCGCCCCTACACCATCCCCCGCGCCCCTACACCCCGCCGTCCGTCACTGCTTGCGCAGGCCGATTCGATGGAGTAGCACGGCGAGCGCCGCGAACAGCGCGAAGGCGAGCAGGCTCGAGTGCGCAACGCCGCCGAGCGCGTGGAACACGGGCACCTTCTCGGCGAGCGCGTCCGCCGAGCCGAGCACCCCGGCGATGGCCGCCAGCACGATCCCGCAGATGGCGCCGCCCGCGATCAGGCCGCTCGAGAACAGCACGCCCGGCCCGGACTCGACCTCCGCGATCGACTGCTGCCGGGCCTGCGCGCGACGCTCGATGAGCCAGCGCACGACGCCGCCGGCGAACATCGCCGAGGAGGTCGAAATCGGGAGGTAGACGCCCACCGCGACCGGCAGCGCCTGTACGCCCATCAGCTCGATCGCGATCGTGATGAACACGCCGAGCAGCACGAGCGCCCACGGCAGCCTGTGGGTCAGGATGCCGTCTGTGATGAGCGCCATGATCGTGGCCTTGGGGGAATCGAGCCGGGGAATGGCCTTGCCTCGATAGTCGTGGACGCGGCCGCCGATGCCGGGGTCGAGAACGTAGCGCAGCTCGTGAGTCGTCGGATCCATGAGGTACTTGCCGGCAGCAACGCCC
>QHTS01000033.1:0-754 GCA_003220905.1 Gemmatimonadota bacterium
GGTGACCCCGGGGCGCGCCCGGTCGCCGTGGACATCGCGATCAACGCTAAGGAGTTCGTGCCCCGCGTCGTGGTCGTTCCTGTCGGCTCGACGGTCCGGTTCCAGAATCACGACCCCTTCGACCACAATGTGTTCTCCGCGTCCGGGCCCGATCCGTTCGACCTCGGGCAGTACGGCCGCGGCGAGGCCAAGACCTGGACGTTCACGAGTCCCGGCCTGGTCCGCATCTTTTGCAACGTCCATCCCCGGATGGTGGCGTTCGTCCAGGTGATGGCGGGCGGCCACTTCACCCAGGCCGCCGTGGACGGCAGCTTCGAAATCCCCGCCGTGCCACCGGGTACGTGGGTGGTACACGCCTGGCACGAGCGCAGCCCACCGGTCGCACGGACGGTCAGCGTCACGACCGCCGGCGCGTCGGGGATCGAGCTGCAGCTCGACGCGCGCGGCTTCCGCTGGATGCCCCACAAGAACAAGTACGGCACAGACTACCCGACGAATGCCGGACGCGAGCGCTACTAGGCCCGCACGGCTCGGCCTCGGGGCCAGGATCTTCATCGCCGCCACGCTGTCGGTCGCGGGGGTGCTGGGTGTGACCCTCGGGCTCACGTCGCTACAGGCGCACCGGACGGCCGACGAGTCGATCCGCCGCGCGCTCGCGGGCGTGCGGCGGGGGGTGCAGGCTTTCCTCGCCGGGCGGACCGCGACGTTCGCGGGGATGAGCGCCGTGAGCGCCGAGGTGCCGCAGTTCCGGGAG
>QHTS01000033.1:893-14746 GCA_003220905.1 Gemmatimonadota bacterium
TCGCCCGGCGCGCTGATCGCCGGCGCCCTCTCGGGCGACGAGACGAGCGGCGCCTGGGTGGACGAGCGCCGGCGCAAGCTGTTCATGGCGGTGGCGGTGCCGCTGCGGGCGTCGCCGCAAGCGGCGCCTCAGGGCTCCCTCGTGGCCGCCTACGCGATCGACGATACTCTCGCGCACCAGATCAAGCAGGCGACTACCACCGACGTGGTGTTCTTCGCGCTCGACACGCTCAACCGACCCTACATCGTCGGCTCCACCCTGCCGCGCGAGGCGGTCGAGCCGGCGCTCGTGGCGGACACGGCCGCGATGGTCGCCTTGGGGCGCGACTCCGCGGGAACGGAGCTGGCGGCGGACATGGACGGGGAGCATCTCATCGGGCTCGCGAGCCCGATTCGCTCCGCCGGGGGCGACGCGTTCGGGGGGTTCGTGGCGTTCCGCTCGCACGATCGCGAGCTCGGCGCGTTCCGGGCGCTGCAGCACACGATCGGGTTCGCCCTCGCGCTCGGCCTGCTCCTCGCACTCGCCTCGTCCTACGTCCTGGCGCGCCAGATCGCGGGACCGATCCGCCGACTCGCGCTCGCCACCCGCCGGGTGCAGGACGGGGACTACAGCGTGGAGATCGGCGTCCCGGCCGGCGACGAGATCGGCATGCTGGCGCAGGCGTTCCAGAGCCTGGTGGCGGACCTGAAGGAGAAGGCGAAGCTCGTGGAGTACCTGATGTCCGCCTCGGGGGCCGCGCCCACCGAGTCGCTCCGGGTCGGGCGACCGTCGCCCGCCCCCGCCGGCGACGTGCTGCGACCGGGGACGCTGTTCGCCAACCGCTACGAGGTGAAGGACCTCCTCGGGATGGGCGGGATGGGGGTGGTGTACCGGGCGTTCGACCGCGAGCTGCAGGAGGCGGTGGCGATCAAGACGCTCCGTCCCGAAGCGCTCGCCGGGGATGGTGTCGCGCTGGAGCGCTTCAAGCAGGAGATCCGCCTCGCGCGCAAGATCGCCCACCGCAACGTGGTGCGGACGCACGACCTGGGTGAGGTGAACGGGATGTACTACCTCACGATGGAATACGTCGAGGGGACGTCGCTGAAGCAGCTCATCGGGACCCGCGGCCCGCTGCCGGTGCCCGTCACCCTCACGATCGGCAAGCAGCTGTGCCGGGCGCTCGAAGTGGCCCACGAGCAGGGGGTGATCCACCGCGACATCAAGCCCCAGAACATCGTGGTCGAGCCGAGCGGCGTGCTCAAGGTGATGGACTTCGGCATCGCCCGGCTCGCGAACCGGTCAAAGGATGAGGGGTTGACCAGGGAGGGAATGTCGATCGGCACGCCGGACTACATGTCGCCCGAGCAGCTCTCGGGGATGGAGCTCGACGCGCGCAGCGACCTCTACTCGGCGGGCGTGGTGCTGTTCGAGTGTCTCACTCGCCGCTTGCCGTTCGAGGCGGCCACGACATACGCGCTGATCGCGAAGCAGCTCGAGGGGGCGCCGCGCGATCCGCGAACTCTCAATCCGGACGTGCCCGAAGCGCTAGGGCAGGTGATTCTCAAGGCGATGGCGAAGGAGCCGGCGGACCGATTCCAGACCGCGGCGCAAATGCACGACGCGCTGGCGGCAATCGGTTAGATGCCCCCAAACCAAGGATAGCCTTGATCCTCCCAGTACCCGCCCGGTCTCGTATCCGTGAACGTCATCGAGACCAAGTACTTGGTCAGCTTGTACCCCAGCTTGGTGGGCGAGTAGAGCCTGAGCGGCGCGCCGTGCGCCGCCGGTAGGGGGTTGTCGTTCATGCCGTACGCGAGGATCGTCTGTGGGTGCAGGGCGCTGGCCAGGTCCCAGCCGTTCGAGTAGCCCGCGTCGAACGACGCGAAACTGATGTGGCGCGCTGCCTTGAGCGGGCGGCAGCGCTCCACGATGGCCGCCACCGGCACGCCGTGCCAGCTCGCGATCGCCGACCAGCCCTCTACGCAGTGATGCTTCACCGTGTACGACACGCGCGGGAGCCGCATCAGGTCGTCGAGCGACAGCTCGAGCGGTTGCGCCACCAATCCGTCCACCCGTAGCCGCCAGGCGGCCGGGTCGTCCAGCATCGGCGTCATGGTGGAGATGAAGTAGCTCGGCAGCTTCGCGCTGCGCTGGGCCGTGCTGTACGTCGGGGCGAGGCGGGTGGGCGAGAACAGGATCTTCTCGCCCACCCAGTCGTTCACGCGACTGATGTCGAGCAGCCCGGGCCGCAGCAGCCGCCCGCCGTCCCAGCCGCAGGCGGTCACAAGCGATGCCGCGCCACCCGCCACAGCCAGCTTTACGAATGCGCGTCTGTCGACGTCTTGCAACGTAGCGTCGTGGCGTCTTGGCGTCTGTATGTCAGTCATGGCTCGGGAATCTCCCTCGATACCAGCCGGTAAGCATGGCGCGCAGCGACGCGGGATCCACCACGAACACGAGGATCACGTGCATGATCGTGAACGCGACGAACATCCACACGATCCAGAAGTGCCAGTAACGCGCCGCCTGAAATCCGCCGAACAACGCCGTCAGCCAGGCGAGCTGGGTCGGCTTGTAGACCGCGAAGCCGGTGAACACCGCGAGCGCACCCAACACGATCACGCCCGTGTAGGCGAGCTTCTGGAGCGGGTTGTGCTTGCCCTGCGGTGGGTGCTCCCGGCGGAGATGGAGGTAGTACTTCGTCATCTCGAGCGCGCCACGAACGTCCCGCGGCCGGAACAGTAGGGCGCGCCACTCGCCGCTCCGCACCAGGTATCCGACATACAGGAGGCCGAAGGCGACGAGCGGCCATGCCAGCGCGAAGTGCCAGTTGAGCGCGCCCGCGAGCCAGCCGCCGAGCCTGCTCCAATGCGGGAATTGTGTGCCGTCGAACGGGCTCACGAAGTACGGCCCGCCGCGGTTTCCGAACCGGGCGTACGCCTCATAGATCTGGAGACCGCTCGCGATCAAACCGGCGAGCACGATCACGGTCGCCCAATGGGTGAGCCGAACGATCCAGTGGTGGCGGCGCACGGTTGGGGCAGGAGTCGTAGTCATGGCAGCATGGGAAACCTGGGGCCATGGCCCGATCCCCGCCACCTTCCGGGGTGCGAAACGCACTCGTCCGTGCGCTTCCCAGGCCGCCCCGCCCGGCCTTAGCTTGCAGGCCGGATGACTCAAACCCAACACAGCGGTCCCCCCCTCCCCGAACGGATCGGAGGGCTCGCCGCCGTTGCCGCGAACCTGTCGTGGAGCTGGAACCGCAACGCGCGGGCGCTGTTCCGCTCGCTCGATCCGGCGCTCTGGCGCCGCACCCAGCACAATCCCATCGAGCTCTTGCGACGCGTCGATCCCGCGCGGCTCGCCACCTGCGCGGCCGACCCTGCGTTCCTGCGCCTGTACGACGCCGTCGCCGCCGCGGCCGCGCAGGACGCGACGTCCGCCGGCACCTGGTTCGCCACCTCGTATCCCGAGTCCGTCAAGCGGCCGATCGCGTACTTCTGTGCCGAGTTCGGGCTGCACGCCTCGGTTCCTATCTATTCCGGTGGCCTCGGCGTCCTCGCCGGGGACCAGTGTAAGGCGGCCTCGGATTTGGGCGTCCCGCTCGTCGGCGTCGGCCTGTTCTATACCAAAGGCTACTCCGACCAGCGACTGCGGCTCGACGGATGGCAGGAGGATGCCGAGGAGCGCTTCGCCGTGGCCGCGACGCCGCTCGAGCCGGTGCGCGGGCCGAAGGGCGATCCCTGCCTCGCTACCGTGCGGCTGTCCGGGCGCCACGTGAGCGTGGGCGCCTGGCGCGTCATGGTGGGCCGCGTGCCGATCTTTCTTCTCGACACGGACCTCGCCCAGAACGACCCGGCGGACCGCGGGCTGTCCCATCGGCTCTACGCCGGCGGGCCGGATCTGCGACTGCGGCAGGAATGGGTCCTCGGCGTCGGGGGCGTGCGAGTGCTGCGGGCCCTGGGACACGACCCGGCCGTCTGGCACGCGAACGAAGGACACGCCGCGTTCATGCTGGTAGAGCGGGTGCGTGAGCTCGTGACGCGTGGGACCCCCTTCGCGGAGGCCGTCCGCGGGGTGCGTGCGACGAGCGCCTTCACGACGCACACGCCGGTGCCCGCCGGGCATGATACGTTCTCGATCGAGCAGGTGGAGCAGTGCGTGGGTCCGGTGTGGCAGGAGATGGGAATCGGCCGCGACGCCTTCATCCGCCTCGGCCATCATCCGGTGGTCGATCACGATCGCTTTCATATGCCCGTCGCCGCCATCCGGCTCTCGGCGCGGGTGAACGCGGTGTCGCGCCGTCATGGGGAAGAGTCGCGCCGCATCTGGGCCCCGCTCTGGCCAGACCGCGACGTCGCGCGTGTGCCGATCGGCCACGTCACCAACGGCGTCCACATCGCCACCTGGATGGCGAACCGGATACTGACCCTGTTCGACGCGCATTTCGGGCCGGATTGGCTCGCGCAGGTGGACGACCCCCGGTTCTGGGACAAGGTCCTCGACTTGGACAGCGCCGCCCTGTGGGCCGTGCACAACCAGCTCAAGTCCCATCTGATGCGGAGCATCCGGGAGCAGGCGCGGCGGCGCTGGGCGGACCAGTGGAAGGAAGCCTTGCACCTCGTGGGCGCTGGGACCCTGCTCGATCCGGAAGCCTTCACGATCGGCTTCGGTCGCCGGTTCGCGACCTACAAGCGGGCCGACCTGATATTCCGCGATCCCGACCGGCTGCAGCGGCTGCTGGTGAACCCCTGGCGCCCGGTGCAGATCGTGTTCTCCGGCAAGGCGCATCCGGGCGACGAGCCGGGCAAGCAGGTCCTCCAGCGCGTGTACGCCCACACCCGCGAGGCGCGGTTCGAGGGCCGGATCGCGTTCATCGAAGACTACGACATGCATCTGGCCCACAGCTTGGTGCAGGGGGTGGACCTCTGGCTCAACGTGCCGCGCCCACCGCTCGAGGCGTGCGGCACGAGCGGCATGAAGGCGGCCTTGAACGGCGTGCCGCAGCTCAGCACGCTGGACGGGTGGTGGGCCGAGGGTTACGATGGGCCGAACGGCTGGGCCCTTCCGCCGGCGCCGGCGGGGCAGGACGCCGATGCGGCCGACGCCGAGCAGTTGTACCGCCTGCTCGAAGACGAGGTGGTGCCGCTGTTCTACGACCGTGATGCCCAGGATGTCCCGCGCGGCTGGGTGGAGAAGATGAGGCACGCGCTGCGCATCGCGGGCGCGCGGTTCACGGCCCAGCGCATGGTGCGGGAATACGTCACCCAGTACTACCTCCCCGCAATGCGGGGTGAGCAGCCGGCGGACGACCCGCCGACGGCCTGAGCGAGAGAGCCAGTGGAGGCCCACATGGGCGCGACACCACCAGCCCCGAAGTCCCGGCGGCGGAGCCCCCCCCCCGCCCAGCCACGCCGGACGGCGGCCGCCGCGACACCGCGGCCGCAGATCGCTCCGGCCGAGCGGATCGGTGTCACCCACCTGACGGCCGAGTACTGGCCGTTCGCCCGCACCGGTGGTCTGGGCGAGGCCGTGAGCGGTCTGGCGACCTGTCAGGCCGC
Organism: Gemmatimonadota bacterium; assembly: GCA_003220905.1. Classification (GTDB taxonomy): domain Bacteria; phylum Gemmatimonadota; class Gemmatimonadetes; order Gemmatimonadales; family GWC2-71-9; genus AG41. The sequence continues at coordinate 6,434 of QHTS01000033.1, forward strand.
CGCCGGCTTGCCGACGACGGTGATCATGCCGCTGTATCAGATCGTGCGTGAAACGACGCCATCGCTGGAGCGCACGGCGTCGCCGCTCGCGATCGCGCTGGGCGGGCACACCGAGCGGGCGTGGCTGTACCGCGCGCTGCCCGGGCCGGGGGGGGGTCCGCAGGTCTTCTTCATCGAGCATCCCGACTTCTTCGACCGGGCGGGGATCTACGGCGACAACGGCGGGGACTACCCGGACAACGCCCGCCGGTTCGCGTTCTTCTGTCTCGCCGCGCTCACGGCCCTTCCTGAGGTCGCCCCGGAGACGCAGGTGCTGCACGCGCACGACTGGCACACCGCGTTGGCGCCGGTGTACCTGCGCACCGCGTTCGCCGGCGAGCCGTTCCACCGACGGCTCGCGGTCGTGACGTCGGTGCACAACGCCGGCTTCCAGGGCCATTTCCCGCCCGAGACGCTGGCGGAGTTGAGTCTTCCCGCCGAGCTGTACAACGCCGACGTGTTCGAGTGGTACGGCCGGATGAATGCGCTCAAGGGCGGGATGGCCCACTCCGACGTCGTCGTGACCGTCAGCCCCTCCCACGCGGTGGAGTTGCGCACGGCGGAAGGCGGGTTCGGCCTGCACGACCGGTTCACCGAGCTCGGCGACCGCCTGGTGGGGATCCTGAACGGCATCGATCCGGATCTGTGGAACCCCGAGACCGACCCGGAGCTCACCGGCAATTATTCGAGCGAGGATCTCGCCGGGAAGCGGCGGTGCAAGGCGGCGCTGCAGCGGGCCTACGGCCTGGCCCAGCGGGGCCACACGCCGCTCTTCGGGATGAGCGCGCGCATGGTGGCCCAGAAGGGACTGGACCTGGTGCTCGGCGCCGATCTCCTGGGGACGACGGACGCGCAGTTCATCTTCCTGGGAGCCGGGGAGCACCGCTACCACGAGGCGCTGGGGAACATCGCCGCCGCGGCGCCCGATCGCGTGGCGGTCGAGTTCATGTTCACCGATCGTCTGGAGCACCGCCTGCTCGCCGGCGCCGACGCGCTGCTCATGCCGTCGCTGTACGAGCCATGCGGGCTCACGCAGATGCGCGCGCAGCATTACGGCGCGGTGCCCGTCGCCCGCCGCGTGGGCGGCCTCAAGGACAGTATTATCGACGGCGTGAGCGGGTTCCTGTTCGATGAGTACTCGCCGGCGGCGCTCGCCCAGGCGGTACGCCGGACGGTAGACGCCTATGCCGACCGGACCGCGTGGCGGAAGCTGGTGCGGGGGGCGATGGCCCAGCAGTTCGGCTGGCACCGCTCCGGCGAGGAGTACTTCGCCCTGTATCGGCGGGCGCTGGCCGTGCGGTCGGCGTCCACTTGACCGGGAACGCGGTGGAGTTCGTCCTCGCGCTCCACAGTCACCTGCCGTACGTCCTCAATCACGGCCGCTGGCCCCACGGCAGCGACTGGCTGTGCGAGGCGGCGCTGGACACGTATCTCCCTCTCCTGGAGCGGCTCGAGGAGCTGGCCGCCGAGGGGACCCCGACCCCCCTGACGATCGGCTTCACGCCGGTGCTCGCGAACCAGCTGGCGAGTCCCGCCTTCGCCCGCGAAATGGAGACGTTCTTCGCCCAGCGCCTGGCCGCCTGCGACGAAGCACCCGCGGCGCTCCGGGCGTCCGGCGAGGCGGCGCTCGTGCCGCTCGTGGACTTCTGGCGGTCGCGGCTCGGTCGCCTGCAGGCGCTGTTCCGGAGAATCGACGCAGATCTCGTCTCCGCCTTTCGCCGCCTGCAGCAGCAGGGTCGTCTCGAGATCATCGGATCCGCGGCGACGCACGGCTACCTGCCGCTCCTCGGTCGGGACGAAAGCATCCGGCTGCAGCTCGCCGTGGGCCAGCAGGAGCACCGGCGCCTGTTCGGAGTCGCGCCGGTGGGCTGCTGGTTGCCGGAGTGCGCCTATCGCCCGCGCGGCAAGTGGCGGGGAAAAAAAGTGCGCCGCGGCATCGAGCGGCACCTGGCGGACGCAGGGTTTCGCTATTTCTTCACCGACGCTCATCTCGCGCACGCGGGCAGCCCGCTCGGCGCGTACGGCGAGATCCCCCTGGGCGCGGAGCGGTTCGACGCGGAACGGCACGATCCCGGGTCTCCGGCAGGCGCTCGGGCGCGGGCGGCGCGCTCGCCATACCGGGCGTACCGGGTCTCCGGTCGCGGCGTGCGCCCGCCTGTCGCGGCGCTGGTGCGCGACCCCCGCTCCTCCATGCAGATCTGGAGCCGGCACCAGGGCTACCCGGGCGACGAATGGTACCTCGAGTTTCACAAGATCCGCTGGCCGGGCGGCCTCAAGCTCTGGCGCGTCAGCGGCGCAAACGTGGACCTGGGCGGGAAGCGCCCGTACGAGCCGCCGGTCGCGCACGAGCGGGCGATGGGGCATGCCTCCCACTTCGTTCATCTGCTCCAGGGCCTCGCCCGGGAGAAGCCGGCCGACCGGGAGGGGGACGGCGTCATCGTGGCGCCGTTCGACACCGAGCTGTTCGGGCACTGGTGGTTCGAGGGAGCGGATTTCCTGGCCGCGACGTACCGCGCGCTGCGCGGCTCCGGTACGGAAGTCGTGCGCGCCGTTACGGCGTCGACGCACCTCGAGGCCCATCCCCCCGGCGCGGCGTTGCAGCTCGCGGAAGGCTCCTGGGGAGCGAACGGCGATCACAGCATGTGGCTGAACGAGCGGACGGCGTGGACGTGGCAGCGGCTCTGGGGTCTGGAAGACGCCTTCTGGGACGTGGCGCCGGCGGCGCTCGCCTCCGCACCGGGGCGGGCGTCGATTATGCGGAGCGTCGCTTCACCCTGCACTGTGATGACGCGGAGTCGCTCATCAAGGCGCTCTCCGGCGGAGACATCGAGGCTGCGGGGCGTACGGCCGACGAGCTCGCACGTCGCGACGACCTGTTCCCCAACGTGCTGGCCCAAGTGGCAGAGGCGCTCGGCCGCTAAGACGCATGCGGTCCATCGTGATTCACGGCCACTTCTACCAGCCGCCGCGCGACGACCCGTGGCTGGGCGCCATCCCCCGTGAGGCGTCCGCCGCGCCGTACCACGACTGGAACGAGCGCATCGAGCGGGAGAGCTACGCCCCCGTGGCCGCTTCCCTCGCTTCCCTGAGCTTCGACTTCGGACCCACCCTGCTGGCATGGATGGAGCGGCACGCCGCCGCGACGTACGGGGCGGTGCTCGCCGCCGATCGCGCCGGCGTGGCAGCGCATGCCGGGCACGGCAACGCGATCGCGATGCCGTACCATCATACGATCCTCCCTCTCAGCTCCCGGCGGGACAAGGAGACGGAGGTGCGCTGGGGGATCGCCGACTTCCGCCGACGCTTCGGGCGCGAGCCGGAAGGGATGTGGTTGCCCGAGACGGCGGTGGACGACGAGACGCTCGACGTGCTGGCGGCGGAGGGGATCCGCTTCACGATCCTGGCGCCGCACCAGGTGGAGCGCGTGCCGGCGGGCGGGCGCCCCGGCGGGCATCGCACTGCCGCCGGCCGCCGCATCGCCCTGTTCCTCTATGACGGCCCACTCTCGCATGACGTTGCCTTCGGGCCGCTGGTACGCGATCCCGCCGCCTGGATCGAGCGGCTCACCGCCCGCGAGGGTGGGAACGGGGGCGGGGGCGGGGGCGGATCCGTCGACGTTCCGGAGGTCTTGGCGATCGCGACCGACGGCGAGACGTTCGGGCACCATCACCGGGAAGGCGCCGTCACGCTCGCGCGGGTGCTCGACGCTTTGCGCAAACGCGGTGACGTGCGGGTGGACAACTTCGCGGCGTTCCTCGCCCGGCATCCGCCGCAGGACGACGTGCGGCTCGTGGCGCCGAGCGCGTGGAGCTGCCCGCACGGCGTCGAGCGGTGGCGATCGGACTGCGGCTGTCGGGTGCACGGGGATCGCGCGACGCATCAGCGCTGGCGCGCCCCGTTGCGGAACGCGCTCGACTGGCTGGCGGCCGAGCTGCACAGGGTATTCGAGCGGGAGGGGAGCACCATCTTCGCCGCAGACCCATGGACGGTTCGCGACGTCTACGGCTCAGTCCTGGGAGCGCCGGACGACGCGGTCACGCGCTTCATCGGCGAGCGGCTGCGTCGCCCCGACGATCGGAGCGCGCTCGCGCGGGCAGGTGAGCTGCTCGAGCTCGAGCGCCATGCGCTGCGCATGTTCACCTCGTGTGGCTGGTTCTTCGATGACATCGCGGGGCTCGAGTCGCTGATCGTGCTGCGCTCGGCCGCGCGGGCGATCGAGCTCGCGGGGACGGACGCGGCCCGCCTCGAAGCGGGGCTGCTGGAACGCCTTGCCCTGGCGCCGAGCAACGATCCGGCGGTCGGCACGGGGCGGGAGCTGTATGTGAAAGGCATCAAGGCTGTGCCGGCCCGCGGCGTGCCCACCTGACATGGACCCGGTGCAGTTCGTGTTCGGGGTGCATTTCCATCAGCCGGTGGGAAACTTCGACCATGTCTTCGCGGAACACCTGCGGGACGTGTACCGGCCGCTGGTCGAGCGGCTCACCGAGCAGCGGTTCCTGCCGTTCGCGCTGCACGTGTCGGGGCCGTTGCTCGAATGGCTCGAGGCGCACGACGCCGCCTACCTCGATTTGATCGGTGGCCTGGCGGCGGACGGTCACGTCGAGCTGCTGCTGGCGGGATTCTACGAGCCGGTGCTCGCGTCGCTGACGCGTCAAGATCGGCTCGAGCAGATCGGCTGGATGCGCGCGGCGATCCAACGCCGCTTCGGCGTCGAGGCGACCGGCCTATGGCTCACCGAGCGGGTGTGGGAGCCCGATCTGGCCGCCGATCTGGCGGACGCCGGCGTGCGGTATCTGCTCGTGGACGACCGCCACTTTCTGGTGAGCGGATTCGAGCGGGACCGGCTGCACGCGCCCTTCCTGACCGAGAGCGGCGGCAAGCGCGTCGCGCTGTTTCCGATCGACGAGCGGCTCCGCTATCTCATCCCCTTCAGGCCGCCGGCGGAGATCAGCGCCTACCTCCGTGAGCTGCGGAACGCGGGCCGTCCGCTCGCCGTGTTCGTGGACGACGGGGAGAAGTTCGGCGGCTGGCCCGGAACCAAAGACTGGGTGTACACGCGCGGCTGGCTCGCGCAATTCTGCGACGCCATCGCGGCGCTCGTGGCGGCCGGCGAAGTCCGCCTGACGACGCCGGGCGCGGCACTGCGTGAAGTCGCGAGCGCCGGGCTCGCGTACCTGCCGACGGCGTCGTACCGCGAAATGGAAACCTGGGCGCTGCCGGCGCGCGCCGTCGCCCGGCTCGGCGCTCTGGAGCGCGACCTCGGAGAGGAACGGGTGGCCGGGCCCGATGGCGCCTTCGTGCGCGGCGGCCACTGGCGGAACTTCCTCGTGAAGTACCCCGAGGCGAACCGTATGCACAAGAAGATGCTGGCGCTGTCGGCGCTGTGCCGCGAGCGCGGGGACCCACCGGCCGCGCGGCGCGCCATCGGCCGCGCCCAGTGCAACGACGCCTACTGGCACGGGGTGTTCGGAGGATTGTACCTGCCGCACCTGCGGGCCGCGATCTGGCGCCACCTGGCGCTCGCCGAGGGCGAGCTGCGCCGCGGCGAGGCAATCGTCGTCGAGCAGCTCGATCTCGACGGCGACGGAGCCGAGGAGCTGTGGATCCACTCGGGCGTCTTCTCGGCGCTCGTCAGCCCGCGCCGCGGCGGCGTGATCGAGGAATACACCGTGTTCGAGCAGTGCATCAACTATGCTGACGTGCTGACCCGGCGGCGCGAGCCGTACCACGAGCCGCCATCCGGTCAATCGGGCCACGTGGAGGCGGCGCACGCTGCGGACGGCACGCCCAGTATCCATGACCTCGAGCATGCCGTCCGGCTGCAACGTCTGCCGCCGATCGACCCTTGCGATCGTGCGCTGTTCGTAGATCGCGTCCTCGCAGGTAATGTGACGCTCGATGGCTATACCGCTGGAGCTTTCGACTCGGTCGCCTCCTGGTCACGCGTCGTCTTCCACGCGAGCCTGGAGCAGCCGGCGCATGCGGTGGAGGTCGTCCTTCATCCGGTGCCGGGGATGTCTCCGGCGGGGCTCGTCGAGAAGCGCATCAGGTTCGACCAGGCGGGGGAATTGACGGTGCGCTACCGCTGGGATCCCGCGGCCTTCCCGCCGGACGCCTTCTTCTGTCCCGAGATCTCGGTCTCGCCCGAAGTGGAGCTCGATCTCACGCCGGCGACCGACGTGTGGAGGTTTCCCGTCGCGACCGTGTCCCGCTCGGAGCGTGGGTTCGAGGAGACGGTGCAGGGCCACTCGTACACGCCGCGTTGGCCGATACGGGCCGGGGAAGCCCGGCTCACCGTACGCGTGCGCCGGTCAGCTTAAGCTTCCTACAAGATTGAGGTGAGACTGCAGGAGAAGTCCGGGAGCAGGTCCTCGCCGTCGAGCGTACCCGTCTCCGCCAGGTGCGTCTCGGTCCCATCCTGTCGGTAGACACGAGCGACGCGCCGCTCGGGGTCGATGACCCAGACGAGACGCGCGCCCCATTCCAGCCAATCGCCGACCTTGGCGAGCGTTTCGCCGGGCCGGTCGTCGGGCGAGAGAACCTCGACGACGAGATCCGGTCCGAGCGCCGGGAAGCCGCGGGTTTGAGGGTCCGGGAGTCGCTCCCGGCTGATGAATGCCACGTCGGGAGCGCGAACGGTGTCGGGGTCGCTCGCCAGCTTGAATCCTGTCTCGGCGCTGACGATTTGGCCCGCTCCCGTCGCCTTCACGTGTTGCGACAGCAGAAATGCGAGCTCCATGGACACGCGCCCATGGCGATAACCGGCGGGCTCGCGCACGACGAGGACACCGCGGACGAGCTCGACGTGCTTATCGGGGATGCTCGTCTGGAGCAGCTCCTCGGCGGTCATGAGGGCCGGTGGCATGCTACGAACGTAGACGCGGTCAGTCGGCATAGCAACTGAATCTCCCTGCACGACTCAACCATGCATCAACCGCCTGGTTCGCAAGTGTTCGGTACGCGCCGCAAGAATCCGGTTCCTTCCCCGGGCTTTCCCCGCATATCGTTGGGGCGTGTCAGCCTACGAGGATTTGGACGCGTTCAAGGCCTGCCATGAACTCACGCTAGCCGTGCATCGCGTTGCGGAGAAGCTGGAAGAGCGGGACACGACGCTCAGCGGGTACCTGTGGGCCGCGGCCTTGTGCGCCTCGAGTCGGATCGCGCGCGGGTCGGGGTTCCGGAATCGCCGCATGTTCGCGGCGTGCGTGGACCGGACCCTCGCCGCGCTAGCCGAGATCTCCTATTACCTCGAGATGGGATACGCGATGGGCCTGATCTCCAAGGAAGAGCGCCAGGAGCTGGAGAGTCTTGGTGGGCGCGCGTTGTTTTACTCCATGAAGCTGGTCATGTCGCTCGCGGGCGGGAGCCCAAACGAACCCGCCTAGCGTCGCACGAGATCTAATAGGTCCTGGACCACGAAGTCAGGCTGGGGATCACCGGCCCGCCGGCCGGAGCGGGCGCGATCGATCCACACAGTCGCGAGCCCCGCCCCGGCCGCACCGGCAATGTCGCACCGCAGGCTATCGCCGACGAAGACGATTCCCGAGCGAGGCACCGGGAGCGCACTAACCGCCTGGTCAAAGAGCTTACGCGAGGGCTTGACGCTGGAGCCATCGGAAGAGAAGACCGTGATGGCGAAGAGGTCGAGCACACCAGCGCGCCTGAACTCCTCGAGCCAGAGCTCCTTTCGTGACAAGATGTTGGCGACCAAGCCAAGTGGGTGGGAGCGAGCCAGGCCTCGCAACAATACCGCGTAGGGGTCCGGCACCTGGCCGCGTTCATGTTGGGCGACAACGTCCTCGAGGAGCTTCAGCTCTCCGTCGTCGAGCCCCTGCGCGTGAGGCAATGTGCGGAGCGTATCCAGAACTCGCGGGAAAGAATCGCACCGCTCGGGATCGTTGTAGATCCGTTCCAGGGTCTCGTAGCACGCCGTAATGGTCGCCTGGACGACCTCAGTCGTGAGCCGCGATCCGCCGAGGGTTCGATACGTAGCCGCGTAGTCCTGGTCCGGGCCGAAGCGGTCCCCGCTGAACATGAGTGTTCCGTTCATGTCGAGCAGCACGGCGGCAAAACGGGAGAGGATGTCGGGTGCGGTCACGCGCGTCATGCCTCAAGCGCTTGTTAGGGCGGCTCCCTATCGCAACAAAAAGTGGAGCAGAACCCGATTGAACGCAGCCGGGCGCTCCATGTTCACCATGTGGCCCGAGCCCCGAATCACAACCACTGCTGAGCTGGCGATGCGCGACGCGAGAGTGTCGACGATCACACGAATAA
>QHTS01000231.1 GCA_003220905.1 Gemmatimonadota bacterium
AGGCCCGGCGATCTTGGCGGGGCGGGACGCGACGGCCCTGGTCGAGCCCGGGTGGCGCGGGACCGTGCATCCCTGCGGCGCCGTGCTGGTGGAGCGGACATGACCCTCGACGCCGTCGGGCTCGAGGTCATGGGACACGCCTTCGCGTCCGTCGCGGAGGAGATGGGCCTCGTTCTCATTCACTCGGCGGTGTCCCCGAACATTCGCGAGCGTCGCGACTGCTCGGCGGCGCTCTTCGACGCCGCCGGTGAAATGATCGCGCAAGCCGCCCACATACCGGTGCATCTCGGCGCCATGTACGAGTCGGTCGCGGCGGTGCGCGCGCTCGCCCCCGCCCCCCTCCCGGGCGACTTGTTCATCCTCAACGACCCCTACACCGGCGGCTCGCACCTCCCCGACATTACACTCATCGGGGCCATCGAGGTCGAGGGCGCGGTGGGCGGCTACAGTGTGGTGCGCGCGCACCACTCGGATGTCGGCGGCGTGCAGGCCGGGAGCATGCCTGCCGGGGCACGCGAAATCTTCGCCGAGGGGGTGATCGTGCCGCCGCTGCGTCTGACGCCCGAGGTGGAGCGGTTCCTGCTCGCCAACGTGCGGACGGCCGAGACGCGGCGCGCGGATCTCGCCGCCCAGCGGGCGGCGGTGGCGCGAGGGGCGGAGGGTCTGCGCGCGCTCGCGGCGCGATACGGTTGGTCGGCCGTCCGCGGGGCGGCCGCGGACCTCCTCGACTACGCCGAGCGCCGCGCGCGGGATGCCCTCGGGCGGCTGACGGCGAGCGCCCTCACCGCGACGGATTGGCTCGAAGGGGACGGCGTGGATGACGAGGACTTGGCGATCAGCGTACGGGTCGACATCCGCGACGGCATCTTTGACGTCGACTTCACGGGCACCGCTCCGGCGGCGCGCGGCAATGTGAACTGTCCGCTGGCGGTGGCGCGCTCGGCGGTGCTGTTCGTCGTGCGGACGCTCCTGCCCGAGGACGTTCCCACCAACGGCGGCGTGCAGCGCGCGGTGCGCGTGACGGCGCCCCCTGGGTGTCTCGTGAACGCGCGCTTCCCGAGCGCGGTGGCAGCCGGCAACGTCGAGACATCACAACGCATCGCGGACACGGTGTTTCTGGCGCTCGCAGCCGGCGGCATCTCGGTGCCGGCGCAGGGCCAGGGCACCATGAACAACGTCACGTTCGGTGGGGCGGGGGGTGGCTGGACCTATTACGAGACCATCGGGGGTGGTCAAGGGGCGAGCCACGGCGCCCCCGGGCCGTCCGGCGTGCACGTCGGCATGTCGAACACGCGTAACACCCCCATCGAGGTGCTCGAGATGGAGTATCCCTTGCGGCTTAAGTCTTATGGCTTGCGGCGGAGCAGTGGTGGGGTAGGGCGGTGGTCCGGTGGGGACGGCGTGATCCGCGAGTTCGAGGCGCTCGCCCCGATGCAGGCGAGCATCCTCGCCGAGCGGCGGCGCCACGCCCCCCGCGGCGCCGCGGGTGGGCGTGACGGGGCGCGCGGGTCCACCTGCTTGAAGGGCGCGCCGCTCGCCCCTAAAGTGAGCGTGTCGCTCGAACCTGGCGACGTGTTGCGCGTAGAGACGCCGGGCGGCGGTGGCTGGGGCGTGGGCGAACCTGAACGCGGAGACAAGCGATGACGTGGGCGCTCGTGGCTCTCATCGGCCTCGTGGGCGGTGTGGTGTCGGGGCTGTTTGGTGTCGGGGGAGCGATCGTGATCGTGCCCGCCTTGGTGCTGCTCGTGAAGTTGCCGCCGCACACGGCGAGCGGCACGTCGCTGGCGGCGCTCCTGCTCCCGGTCGGTGTGCTGGGGGCAATCGAGTACTACCGCCGCGGACCGGTCAACATCCCGTATGCCATCATCCTTGCCGCCGGGCTTTTGGTGGGGGCATTCGTCGGGGCGCACCTGGCGGGCGGCGTCTCCGACGTGGCATTGAAGCGGGCGTTCGGCGGCCTCCTGCTGCTGGTCGCCGGCAGGCTGCTGCTCGGCTAGGCCGTCGCCTCGAACACTTTCCCCTCGACGAACAGCCGGAACAGCTCCTGGTCGAGCTGCCCGGCACGCACCTCGTCCGCCATGATGTCGAGGGCCCGCGCCGGGGCAACCGCCGCCTTGTACGGGCGGTCGGCCGCGGTCAGCGCGTCGTAGATGTCGCTGATCGTCATCATGCGCGTCTGAATCGGGATCGCGTCACCGCTGACCCGTCGGGGGTACCCCCTGCCGTCGAGCTTCTCGTGGTGTCCGTAGGCGATCATGGGGATGTGCTGGAGCTCCCGAGTCCAGGGGATCTGCTGCAGAAACCGGTAGGTGTGGGTCACGTGGCTCTCGATCTCCAGGCGCTCCGCCTCGTCGAGTGAGCCCTTGGGGATGGTGAGATAGCGCATCTCCTCCTCGGTGAGGTACGCGTGCGGGCGGCCGGTGGGATCTTCGTACGTCCGACGCGACACGTGGAGCAACGCTTCGAAGCGTCCGGCCGGCAGCACCGTCGGCTCGTTCGCGCTGAGCACGGCGCCGAGGAAGCCGTCCAGCACCTCGATCTCGCGGGCGTACTCCTCTTCGAGCGCTCGGAGGAACGGCTGGTAGTCCTTCCGTTCGTGCGCCTCCAGGAACTCGGCACGCTTCTTCCAGAATTCCCGCTCAGCGGTGCGCTTCACGTAGTGGTGGCGTTGCTTGATGAGATCGAGCTGCAGCGGATAGAGCTTCTTGGCCTTGACCAGGACCTGCTCCCGCACGCCGACCTTGCCGAAGTCGTGGAGCAGCCCGGCGTAGCGGATCTCCTTGATCTGTTCCCGGGTGAACGTCACGCCGCGGTACGCACCGTCCTCTGCGCGGTCGACGACGGAAGCGAGTCCCACGGTCATGTTCGCGACCCGTCCCGAGTGGCCGAACGTGGTCGGGTCCCGCTGCTCGATCGCGTGCACCGCCGCTTTCACGAAGCCCTCGAACAGCCGCTCGATCTCCTCGTACAGCCGGCTGTTCTCGATCGCGACCGCCGCCTGTCCCGCGAGCGCGGTTACGAGCTCCACGGTGCGCCTCGAGTACGGCACCACCTGGTGCTCCACGTCCGCCGGCGCGGCGAGCAAGGCTTCGGGGTGGCGCTTGCGGTTGATGAGCTGGAGGACGCCGATCACTTCTTCCTTGTGATCCTTCATGGGGATCACGAGCATCGACTTCGTCCGGTAGCCGTGCCGCTCATCGAACGAGCGGTTGATGCTGTATTCCACGTCCGGCGGCAGGAAGTAGGCGTCGTCGATCACGAGCGGCTCGCCCGTCACCGCGGTGTAGCCCGCGAGACTCGAGCGGTCCACCGGGATCGTGAACTCGACGAACGGCGCATCAGGCTTGGAGTACGTTTGCGCGATCCGGAAGCGCAACCGCTTCTGGCCCTGGTCCCCCGTCTCGACGAGGTACAGGCTGCCGGCGTCCGAGGTGGTGATGCGGCGCGCCTGCGTGAGGATGAGCTCGAGCAGCGTCTTGAGATCCCGCTCGGTTCCGAGGGCCACCCCGATGCGCGTCAGCTCGCCGATCTCGCGGCTGCGGTTTGCGGCCTCGGATCGGGCGCGCGCGGTCTCCATGCGGGCGGCGGCTTCGCGATACCCCGCCCGCACCGCGACCAGCAGCTGCCGCGGCCCGATCGGCTCCTTCACGAAGCCCGAGAGCAGCTCAGACGGCATTTCCGCGGGCAGGTCGGGCTCGCCGTCACGACCGAGCGCCACGATCGCGCCCCCGGCGTCCACGAACGCCCGCAGCACGTCGACGGGGAAGATCGAGCGGCTCTCAGCGTCCAGCACGAAGACCGTCGGGCGCTCGTCCGCGACCAGCTCCCGTGGGATGCGCGCTTCGCGCGCTTCGATCTGGGCACTCTCGAGCGCTGGTCGAACGCCTGCGGGCGTCCAGGCGGGCGTGTGCAGCAGGAGGTATCTCACGGCACGGGGCTCGGCACCGGGTGCCCCCGGGACGTCACGTCACGAGGTCTTCACGCGCTGGAGACCCTGCTGCGCCTCGGTGTACTCCGGGAAGACAGCCAGGGCCCGCTGGTACATCTCCGCGGCCTTGTCTTTCTGCCCGCGATCCTGGAACAAGAGCGCCTTCGAGTAAAACGTCAGGGCCTCCGTCGGGATCTGCCGGTTCATCCGCTGGTCCGAGGCTTGTCGAGGGAGCGGCGGCAGGTTGGCGTCCTTCATCAGCCGAGCGGCCACCGTGCGAATGATGTCGAACAAGTGGTCCCGCTGCATGCGGTCCGACTCGACCTTGACGATCTCGCTCGTCTCCACATTGACCAGCCGCGCATCCAGCCGGAAGTCGCCGTAGAAGTCGATGAACGTGCCGGCGATGACGTAGCGCGCGCCGACGAGCTTCCCGATTTTCGCGGCGGTTTCCGGCGTCACCTTCCCCGACGCGCCGAGGCTTTGCTCGGCGAGCAGCTTCTCGATCTCCTCACGCTCGACCACGCGGGCTGCCGGATTGGCGGCGAGCTCCGAGATCAGCATGCCGGCGATGCCCTTCTGTAGCGCGTCGAAGTTCTCCTTGTCCTGCCCGTACGAGCCGCTGTTGTCGAACGGCAGCACGGCGATGCCCGGTCGGGTATCCTGGCCGCGGCCCTGCGCGCCGAGCTCGGGTCCGATGGAGCCGAGCAGCGCGAGCGACCACAGTGCGGGGACGAAACGCGAACGCATAGACTCCGTTCCTCGATCAGAGGGTCAATGTCATCCCTTCCTGCGCCGCCACGACCTCGGCGGGCAGGCCCTTCGCCCGCGCCTGGCGGCGGGCCGCCGCGACCAGGGCGTCGATTGCCTCGTCGCCGTGCTCGGGCTCGTGGTGGAACAGCACCAGGCGCTTCACGCCCGCGTCGCCCGCCAGCGCCACCGCCTCCTCGAACGTCGAGTGGCCCCATCCCCGGTGCTCTTCCAGCTCCTCGGGCGTGTACATCGCGTCGTGGATGAGCAGCTCCACCCCCCCGAGGAACGCCACGAAATCCTTGCGCCACGACGCGGGGGTCTCGTAGCGCCCGCCCGGCCCGAGCTCGTTGTCGGTCACATATGCCATGCTCGGGCCTCCCGCCGCGGGCGTGAGCCGGTAGCCGAGAGTGGTGCCGGGGTGGCGCAGGCGCATCGCCTGCACCCGGAACGTTCCCACCGTGAACTCGCCCGGCTCCACTTGCTGCACCGTGAGCTTCGCGGAGAGCGCGTCCAGCGGGACGGGAAACACGGCCGGGTCCATCTGCTGGCGCAGGATCGCTTCGAGCGACGTCGTCCCCTGGCGCGAGCCCCAGATGCGCACCGCGTTGCCGGGGGCGAAGAACGGCTTGAAGTGGGGCAACCCTTGAATATGGTCCCAGTGCGCGTGCGACAGCAGGATCTCCGCCTGCACGGCGCCGTTTTGGCGCTCCACCAGCTCGCGTCCCAGCGCGCGGATGCCGGTGCCAGCGTCCAGGATGACCAGCTGGCCCCCTCCCTTGCCCCCGCCGGTGCCCTCCACGGCGACGCACGGCGTATTGCCGCCGTAGCGCGCGGTGTGGGCTCCGGGGGTGGGGATGGAGCCCCGCGTCCCCCAAAAGGTCACCGTGTAGGCCATACGTCCCGGCAACGCCGTACCCTTGGGCTAAGTTATGGAAACGTCGAGAGGTAGGACAAGCCGCCGCCTCACTCGATCCGAGTGACCCACCTCACGACCGTCCGGCGGACGCTTCCAGCGCGGCGCGGTCGCGGATCAGGATCTCGCGGCGGCTGATTTCGATGTAGCCCTTGTCCACCAGCTCGCGCATCGTGCGGCTCACCGTCTCGCGCGACGACCCGATCATCTGGGCGATGGTGTGGTGCGTGAGACGGCGCGTGATCTTGTCCGACCCCGCCTCGTCGGCGAGGTCGAGGAGCAGCTGCGCCACGCGGCCGTTCACGTCGAGCAGCACCAGGCTGCCGACCTTCTCGTCCACACGCCGCAGGCGACGGGACAGCTCCCGCAACAGCCCCATGGCGATACCCGGCGACTGCTGCAGGATCGCCTGGAAGTCCTCCCGCCGGATCACGAGCAGGTTCGAGTCTTCCATCGCGATCACGTGCGCCGAGCGGGGCTCCTCGTCGATGAGCGACATCTCACCGAAGAAATCCCCTTCGCCGAGCACGGAGAGGATCACCTCGCGCCCGTCCTCGCCGATGAGCACGACCTTCACCTGCCCGGTGGCGACCACGTAGAGGGCGTCGCCCGGGTCGTCTTCGAACAGGATCACGGAGTTGCGCGGATAACTCCGCTCGCGGGTGATTTCGGCCACCCGCTCGAGCTCGACAGGTGCTAACTGGCTGAACAGCGGGACCTTTTGGAGGATCGCCGTGACCGACACGATAGGCTTCCCCTAGGGTGTGGTGGGGTCGATTGGTCGCGCAAGCTTACGTCCAAGGGGCGCTGGTGTCAATTCGGCGGAGGCCCGCTGCTTGCCGCCAACTTGCGGCGCCAGTTATATTTCCACACTTCGTGCCGTTCGACTTCTAGTCAAGGATCGAGTGCAGTGAAACCCGGGATTCACCCTGCCTATCAGCGGGCCACCGTGCAGTGCGCGTGCGGCAACAACTTCGTCACGCGCTCCACCATGCCCGTGATTCATGTCGAGGTCTGCGCCAAGTGCCACCCGTACTACACCGGCAAGCAAAAGCTCATGGATACCGCCGGGCGGGTGGAGCGTTTCCGCCAGAAATACGGGACCGAGAAGGCCGCAGGCTAACGCGTGGAGGCCCGACTCCGCCAGGCGCTCGCGCGGGCGGAGGAGGTCGCCCGAGAGCTGGCCGACCCCGAGACCGCGCGGAATCCGGCCAAGCTGAGGCAGCTGGGTCGCGAGCACGCACGGCTCGACCAGGTCCGCCAGGTGCACGAGCGGCTGGACCGGCTCGAGGGGGAACTCGCCCAGGCGCGCGAGGTGCTCCAGGACCGGGATCCCGAGCTGTCGCAGCTGGCGCGCGCGGACGTCGAGCGGCTGCACCCCGAGATCGAGCGGCTCGAGCGACGGCTGGCCGACCTGCTCACCCCCGCGGACCCCCTCGATGACCGCGATGCGATCGTGGAGATCCGTGCCGGCACGGGAGGCGATGAGGCGGCCCTGTTCGCCGCCGAGCTGTTTCGCATGTACACGCGGTTCTGTGAGCGGCGGGGCTGGAAGGTGGAGGTCGTCTCGCTGTCGGAGGGAAATCTGGGGGGCCTGAAGGAGGCCGTCTTCGCTGCCCGGGGCCCCGGCGTCTACGGGACGCTACGGTACGAATCGGGCGTCCACCGGGTGCAGCGCGTTCCCGTGACCGAGGCGCAGGGCCGCATCCACACCTCCGCCGCGACCGTGGCGGTGCTCCCCGAAGCGGAGGAGGTCGACGTGAAGATCGAAGAGAAGGACCTCCGGATCGACGTCTTCCGCTCGCAGGGACCGGGCGGCCAGAGCGTCAACACCACCGACAGCGCCGTGCGCATCACCCACCTACCCACGAATCTCGTGGTCCAGTGCCAGGACCAGAAGAGTCAGCTCCAAAACAAGATCAAAGCGCTCGCAGTCCTGCGCTCGCGCCTGCTCGACAAGATGATCGCCGTGCAGGAAGCGGCCCGTGCCCGCGAGCGCCGGGCCCAGGTGGGCACGGGCGATCGCTCGGCCAAGATTCGCACGTACAACTTTCCGCAAAACCGTGTCACCGATCATCGCATCCACTACACCGTTCACAACCTCTCCGAGCTGCTGGACGGCAACCTCGACGATCTGATCAACGCCTTGCGCCTCGCGGGTGAGAAGGAGCGGCTCAGTGTCTGAGCGTATGGCGCGCCGCTATGCGATCGCGGATGCGCTGGGCGAAGCCGTCGAGCGGCTCGCCGGCGCGGGGCTGCCGGACCCCCGGCGCGAAGCGAGGACCCTCTGGGCCGCCGTGGCGGGCGCCCAGGTGAAGCCCGGAGATGTCTGGCTCAGGCGCGACCGCGCGGCCCCGGCCGACGTCGCGCGCCGCTTCCGGCGAGCGGTCGAGCGGCGTGCGAACGGGATGCCGTTCGGGTACGCCGTGGGACGGGCGGACTTCCGCTCGCTCGAGCTCAACCTCGACCCCCGCGTACTGATTCCGCGACCCGAGACGGAGGGACTCGTCGAGCTGGTCCTGCGAGAGACCGGGATGCGGGATGCGGGATGCGGGATGCGTGGTGTCGTCGCCGACATTGGAACCGGATGTG
The DNA here is from genome assembly GCA_003220905.1 of Gemmatimonadota bacterium. GTDB lineage: Bacteria > Gemmatimonadota > Gemmatimonadetes > Gemmatimonadales > GWC2-71-9 > AG41. The sequence continues at coordinate 8,187 of QHTS01000231.1, forward strand.
GCTGCATCGCGTTGTCGCTGGCGGTCGAGGGGCGGTTCGAGCGGGTGATCGCCGTCGAGCGCTCTGCGGACGCGGCGGCGCTCGCGCGCGAAAACGTGGCGCTGGTGCAGCCGCCGGTGCCGGTCGAGGTGCGCGAGGGCGACCTGCTCGCCCCGCTCGCGGGCGAGCGTTACCGCGCCATCGTCTCGAATCCTCCGTACCTGACTGCGGCGGAGCATGCCGCGCTCGATCCGGCGGTGCGGCTGTTCGAGCCGCGCGAAGCGCTGGTGAGCGGGGCGGACGGCCTGACGGCCACGCGGGCCCTGCTGGCGGGCGCTAGGGCGCTGCTCGAGCCAGGCGGCTGCGTGGCGCTCGAGCTCGACGACCGGCGGGCCGATGCGGTGCGGGCGCTCGCCCTGCGGCACGGCTGGTCGCGGGTGGCGGTGCACGATGACCTGTTCGGCCGGCCGCGGTTCTTGCTGGCCGGCCTCGACGAGGAGGGGGGCACGTGATCGACCAGAAGGCGAGCGAGTTGGGGCGGCTCTTGGGACAGAGCGAAGAGTACAAGGTGCTGCTCCGGGCCAGTGAGCGGATGAAGGAGGACGCAACCTGCCGGCAGTTGCTCGCCGAGGTGGAGCGCATCGCCCAGGATATCGAGCGGGCGGCACAGGAGGGGCGCGAGCCTGCGAAGGATCAGGTGGAGCGGTACGACCGTGCGCTCCAGAGCGTCCAGGCGAATCCGGTGTATCAGCAGGTCGTAGCCGCGCAGGCGAATTTCGAGAAGCTCATGGCCAAGGTGAACGCGCGGATCTACGAGGGGATGAAGCAGGGGGCAGCAAGCCCCATCATCACGTTGGGCTGATGGGCAGGGGAGCGGGGGGAGGCGTCTTCATCGTCGTCGAGGGCCCCGAAGGGGCGGGGAAGTCCACGCTGGTGCGCTGGCTCGCGGCGCGGCTCGTCGCCGAGGGACTCCAGGTCACGGCGGTACGGCAGCCGGGCGGCACGCCCGTGGCGGAGGCCGCGCGCAAGGTGGCGCTCAAGTTTCCCCACGAGATGTCGCCGGTCGCGGAGCTGTTCCTGTTTCTCGCGGCCCGGGCCGACCTGGTTCAGCGGGTCATCCGGCCCGCGCTCGAGGCCGGGCAGGTGGTGGTGGCGGACCGATTCGACCTCTCGACCATCGCCTACCAGGTGGCGGGGGGCGGATTACCGGCCGAGGACGTCGCGCATGCCATCCGGCTCGCCACCGGCGGTCTGGTCCCGGACGTCATGCTCGTGCTCGATGTGCCGGTCGATGTGGGGCGGGCCCGGCAACGGGCCGCGCGCAAGGTCCAGGACCGGTTCGAGCGTCAGGACGACGCGTTTCACCGCCGCGTGCTCGAAGCGTACCGCCGCGCGGCGGGGCCGGGCGTAGTGCACGTCGATGCGACACAGTCCAAGAAGGCCGTGCAGGACGCCGCCTGGCGCGAGGTCATGGCGGTGACCGCACCCTCAACACGAGGCGTCTCATGAAGCTCCGGAATATCGTGATCGTCACCGCAGCGGCCGGCTTGGCGCTCGCCACCGGGGGCTGGCTGCTGCAGCGCGAGACCGAGCCCACGGGATCCGTCTACCAGCAGGCGCGTTTGTTCGAGGACGTGCTCGCTCACGTCGCCGACTTCTACGTGGATTCGCTCGACGAGCGCCGGCTCTACCAGATGGCGATCGACGGCATGCTCGACCAGCTGCACGATCCGTATTCCGTATTCCTGAAGCGAGACGACTTCCGGGCGCTGAACGAGGCGACGACCGGCAACTACGGCGGCCTGGGCATCCAGATCGACGTGCGGGACGGATGGATCACCGTCGTGGCACCGCTCCCCGACACTCCCGCGGAGCGGGCGGGAATCCAGTCGGGCGATCAGATCACCGCCCTCGACGGGCGCTCGACCGAGGGCTGGAAGAACGATCAGGCCGTGAAGCAGCTGCGCGGGGAGCCGGGCAGCGCGGTGGAGCTCAAGGTGCGTCGGGTCGGGGTCGACGGGCCGCTCACC
>QHTS01000232.1 GCA_003220905.1 Gemmatimonadota bacterium
CGGCCGCCTCGACGGCGACTTCAATCGCCCCTGCCGCCTGCGCGATCAGCCGGTCCACGGGTCCATCGGCCACGATCTTCCCCCGGCTGATGATCAGGAGCCGCGAGCAGGTCTGCTGCACTTCGGAGAGCACGTGGGTCGAGAGGATGACGGTGCGGTCCTTTCCGAGCGCCCCGATCAGGCGGCGGATCTCGACGCGCTGGTTCGGGTCGAGCCCCTCGGTCGGCTCGTCGAGCACGAGGAGGTCGGGGCGATGCAGGATCGCCTGCGCGAGGCCGACCCGCTGGCGGAACCCCTTCGACAGCTCGGCAATCGGCCGATAGTAGACGGTTTCGATGCCGGTCGCCGTGACGGCGGCGTCCATCGCCTGCCGGCGGAGCAGGCCCGCCAGCTCCCGCAGGTCAGCGATGAAGGCGAGGTAATCGTGGACCAGCATGTCTTCATACAGGGGGTTGTTCTCGGGCAGATACCCGATGCGGCGCTTCGCCGCCCGCCCCGCGTCGGCGAGCGGGACGCCGTCGAGCGTGATCGTGCCGGTGTCCGGCTCGTAGTACTGCGTGATCATGCGCATGGTGGTGGACTTGCCCGCCCCGTTCGGACCGAGGAAGCCCACCACCTGACCGCGGTCGACCGCGAAGGAGACATGGTCGACCGCCGTCACGCCACCGAATCGCTTGGAGACGCCGTCGAGAGACAGGAAGGGCATAGGCGGAGAGATGGTAACAACCCCCCGCCGGTTTCTTCAAGCCCCCGTCCGGGGCCGTTTCTTACAGAGACTTAAGGAAGGCCACGAGCGCCGCGCGGTCGGCGGCCGACAGGGCCTCGAATCGGTCGCGCGCGCCGGAGCCCTCGCCCCCATGCAGCTCGATCGCCTGCTCGAGCGTGGCCGCCCGCCCGTCGTGGAGGAAATGCTCGGCGCCGCGCAGGTCGAGCAGCGGCTCCGTGCGGAAGTCCGCCGGGGTGGCGAGGCCGAGGCAGATGTCGGCCAGGCCGGCCCCCATGTCGTGCAGGAGGAGGTCGGTGTAGGCGGCGAACGTCCGGTTTCGCAACGCCGGCACGGGGCTGGCCCCGGTGCGGAGCGTCGGGATGTGGCAGGACGCGCACCCTACCTGGGAAAAGAGGTCGCGGCCGCGCCGCCCGTCCTTGCCGAGCTTCAACGGCGTCGGCGGCGCGAGGAAGCGCACGAAGTCGTCGGTGAGGTCTAGCGCGTCCTGGGTGATCTCGGGATCCGCCGCGGGGTCGACGCCCGCGGGGATCGGCTTGCCCCCGATGTCCTCCTCGGTCGGCTGCTGGGGGTTCGTGACGCTCATCTCCGCCGCGAACGCCCCCGCGTTGAACTCCCGCAGGGTGGGGACGAAGGCCTTGCGGCCGAACCGGCCGATGCGACCGTCCACGAAGCGGTTGGGCCGGCCTTTCACCCCATCGTGGTTCTGGTCGCCGGGGTCGGCGTAGGCGAGGAGAACAGAGTCGGGCACGAGGTCGAGCAGGCCGCGGCCGAAGACCACCGGCGACGTGCGCATCGCCCGCGCCGTGGCGGACGGCGGGAAGGGCTCCTCGTCGATGCCGAGGGCCTGCTTCAGGGCAGGCGTGGTGTGCTGCTGAATCACCGGCCCGCCTTCCTGTGGAAGCGGGTCGCAGACACCGCCGCGGAAGGCGGTGGCGTGGACTTCGACCTCGTCGCCGCGCCCGCCCGCCGGATTCTCGTGGCATTCGCCGCACCCGGTCGAGTTGAACAGGGGACCGAGCCCCGTCTCGGGTGTGAAGACGCTGTCGAACACGACCTTCCCCCGGTCAAACCGGTCGCGCTCCGCGCGCGAGAGCCCGCGGAGGGGGTCGCCGGGCTTCAACGGCTTCTGACAGCCCACGGCCAAGACCAGGACGGCGAGCGCAGCCCGCGGGCGGGTCACGGCGCACCGACCGCGAGCCTCTCGACCCGATCAGGCGGCCACGAGGCGTGTCGTCGGTGCCGTGGTCATCCGGACGACCCGCAGGGACATCCCGACGCCGGTGATGAGGTCGAGCGTCCCGGCCCGGGCATTGACGGCGCGCACGGTGCCCTGGTAGGTGTAGGACGGCGCGGGCTGCGCCGAGGTGAGCGCGCCCCAATCCGCTGGGGCGGAGGTGACGAGTGGCACCAGCAGGATGGCGGTGAGCGCAGCCGTCCGGACGTTACGTCGCATCGAGGCCTCCCGGGTCGCGTTGCTCTCGCATTGTAGGTGGTCAGAGGCGACGGCGTCAACCGTTGCCTAGGGCGCGAGCTTCTCGAGCTGCTCCGCCGCCCGGCCGACCACGCTGGTGTGTGCAGCCAGCGCTTGTGCGGTGGCCGCGATCTGCTGCTCGGCTTCCGACCAGTTTTTCTGCTCGATCGCCTCGCGCACGCCGGGGAGCGTCTTGACGCCGTAGCCGGTATAGAATCCGGGCGCGTAGATCTGGTGGCGGTACCAGGGTCGCCGTGGCAGACCCGCGGCGCTCATGAGCGCCCGCTCGCTCTGGCGCAGCGTGGCGTTCAGCGCCTGCACCTCTGGCCTTGCCAGCGCGGCCCCGCCGTTCCCCTGGGCTTTCGCGAATGCCCGCTCGTAGCGCTCCGCCGCCCGATTGAGCGCGTCGACCGCGTTGTCGAGCGACGCGAAGCTCAGATACGGCGGCAGCTCTTCCCGCGCGGGCGGGACCGACGGCTCGCGGGGATCTGCGGTCGCCGTGAAGACGCCCTCGTCGAGCTGGCGATTGCGCTCGCGCACGGTGTCCTGTTTCTCCTGCAGCAGCTTCTGCACCTCCTTCACGTAACGGCCCACCGTCTCGGCGAAGGCGGTGAACTGGTACGGCACGACCTCGGCGTCGGCGAGCCGCATCACCGCGGTACCGACCGTCTGGGCCAGGGCCCGGCCGTACACGAACGCCGTGTCGTCGAACGTCGTGTACCATTTGAAGTCGTCGTAGATCGAGTGGTAAATACCCCCGCCGCCCTCGCCGCCGAAGCCGAGGTTCAGGGTCGCGACCCCGACGTGCTGCAGGAACGGCGTGAAGTCCGAGCCGGACCCGAGCGCATCGATGCGCAGGTCGGC
>QHTS01000016.1 GCA_003220905.1 Gemmatimonadota bacterium
GTAGCCGATGCAGCTGTTGGAAGAGAAAGAGAATAGCCGGGTTCGTCGGCCGCACGGAATGAAACACATCACCGCCGAGGAGGATCAGGTCCGGGCGCTGCGCCAACAGGTCGTCCACCGCGCGGCGGAACGCCTCCGCGACGTCGGCCTCGCGCTGATTCCCCCCTCGTGGCGTCTGCCGGTCGTACTGGCGGAAGCCGAGGTGCAGGTCGGCGAGGTGCGCGAGCTTCACCGCGTCACTTGGCCTCGGTGAGCTGGAGTGACGTCTGCTGCGTCATGGCCATCGTCACCGCAGGCTGACCGTCGGGTCCGCGCTTCATTTTGATCGTGCCACCCATCATGGCGCGTAGTTGGGCACTTCGGCTGAGCGAGAACAGCTGTTCGCCTGAGAGGCTGCCGGAGAGTCGGAGCGTCTCGGACTGCGGGGCTCCACCCCCACTCTGCTGCGTGACGGTGATCGGCTCATCGGGGAAGGTCGTCTCGACGCCGAGCAGCACAGCGGTGTCCGCGCCGGCGATCTGGATCTCCTTGACCGTCATCTTGGTGCGGGACTTGAGCGCGTGGCTCGCGTTCAACTGCTGGCCCAACGGCAGCTCGTGCTCCGCCACCCACGAGTCGCCGACGCCGACTGGCCCCTCGGGCAGCGCGTACGCCATGGATTTCATGCTGCCCGCCAATTGCTCCGTCACCGGAGACGGGGCGCCCGTGAGCCCCGTAAAGGTGGCGCTGAGCACGTGCATGCGGTCGTCGTACACGACGTCGCTCTTCATCCCGCGCATCCGGTCGAGGGCCGGCTGCAAGGCACCCGCGCCCATCCCCGGGGCCTCGAGCGAGGTGGAGTCGAAGGTGACCGTCACGGCCACCCCCCCCTGCGTGGGACCCTTCACACGCTGGGTATAGTAGATGCGCATCCGGAAAGTCTGCTCCGGCAGGGCGCTCATCGGTCCGCCTTCGATCCGCATCGCGTTCTGTTGATCGAGCGTGTAATGGTACGTCGCACCCGCCGGCGGGCGGTAGCGCAGCGTGACCTTGGGTCCGCTCGCGCCACCGCGGCAGCCGCCGACCGTGACGAGCAGCGTCGCGGCGAGAACGAGTGAACGGGCAGCGATCATTTCAGGACTCCCGGCGTTTCAGTACGGTTCGTCGGAGATGGGATTGAGCGGCGGCACGCTCTCGCGCGCGGTGGCCGGAGCGGCGGCGACGCGGCCGCCCAGATGTTTCTTGAAGTGCGCGAACGCGTCCTGGGGCCGGGTCTGGCGGGTGTGCGCGAGGGCGCGGCGCACGTCCTCCTCCCGCCGGTCGACGATCAGATCCTTCACGAGGTTCGGCCGCACCCGCCGGTCGAGCTTCACGAGCTGCCGCACCACCGCGTCCTCGAACGGCAGGTCCGCCGCGGGCGGGAACCGCTCCACGCCGTCCCGGCCGCGCAACACCGCCGGCCGCGGGAAGCGCACGAAGATCGGCTGCGTGAAGTGGGGGTGCCGCACCATCAGCTCGCCGATCGGCAGCGTGGCCAACTTGATCTTGATGGCGGGCGACAGCACCTGGTAGCCCGGCGTCGCGAGCTCGTCCGAGTCCATCCGCCCGAACACGATGGTCCCCGCGTTCCCCACCACGCGCCGGTGCACCTGAGAGCGGAATTGCTCGGCGCCGAACAGCACCAAGCCAAGGTACCGGCCGCGCTCCGAGATATCGAGCAGCATTTTCTTCACGTACGTCTCGGGGCCGTCGGCGGGCGCGTACTTGTTCAGCTCATCCACGAACACGACGACGGCCTCGACGCCCAGGTCGCGGCGCTCGAGGTGCTCGCGCAGCTTCGACACGATGCGCGCGAACACGAGATCCTGGCCGAGCGGATCGACGTTAGCCACGTCCACCACGTAGACGGCGCGGTCCTCGAACCGGCCCCACGGCAGATCGTTGGACGGACCGTCATCGGTCACGAGGCCCTTGGCGCGGGTCGAGATGTTCGACAGGCGGTTGCGCACCTTGCGGATGGTCGCGATGTGGTGGGTCCGCCAGGTGTCGCCGCGTCCTCCCCCGAGCTCGAGGCCGTCGAAAATCGACCGGAACAGCCGCTCGAGGTCGGCGAAGGTGACCACGCGATGCGCCCCGCCGAACCCGTCGTCGAACTCCTTGTCCACGACGCGATCCGAGAGGAAATCGATGAAGGCGTCGGCCTTCGCATCGATGTCGTCGCGGTTGAGCAGCACCTCGGCGTAGTCGAGCACCTCGCGCAGACCCCACACGAGCGGCTCCACGTCGCCCACCAGGTCGGGGTGCGTGCGCAGCGTGTTCAGGTTCACGCCATCGGCCTTGAAGGGGGCGTAATAGCGCACCCGCTCGAACGGCTGCGCCCTGACGGCGAGCCGCTCGTAGCGACGGCGATCTTCCTCCTCGAGCACGCCGGGCCGGTCGAGGAAGCACAGGTCCGGACCCTTCACGTTGAAGCACACCGCGGCAATCCGCCCCTTGTGGGGCGGGAAGTGCTGGAAGATGGACCCGAGCAGGAACTCGACCGCGCTCGTCTTGGTGGCGAGCCCCGAGACACCGGAGATGTTCAAGTGCGCGGCTTCCGGTCCGAGCAGGAAATCAGCGTCGAGATAGACCGGTGCCTCGAGCCCACCCGACGTGTAGAGACCCACGGGAATCGCGGTGGGCTCTGTCCCGTCCAGATAGGCGTCCATGCGGAGCGCTTGCGCGACGTCCGTGTCGGTCGCCACGTGCACGCGACCGAGCGGCACCGGCTGGAGCGGCTCTTCGGGCTGCTGGCGCAGGACGGCCGCGGTCCACAAGCGGATCTCCTGCCGGACCGTCGGACTCTCGGCGGCCCGCGCGGGATCGCCTTCGGCACCCACAACGTCGTGCAGCGGGGTGGCCAGGTCGGAGTAGGCGAAGCCATCCGTCACGACGCCGTACACGACTTTTCCCGCTCCCTGCTCCCCGCTCCCTGCTCCCTCGACGCGCACGATCGCCCCGATCCCGATGCTCGTCTCGTTCGCGGTCCAGAAGTGGAATTGGTGCGGCGTCGCGGGCTTCTGCTCGGTAGCGACGACGCGACCGACGGGTGGGGGCTGGGGCGAGGCCTTGTCGATCACGTCCCGGTTCTCGGGAGCCGGGAGCCGGGAGCGGGGAGCAGGTCGCGCGGGGCACGCGCTCTCAAGTAGGTCTCCACGTCATGGATAGGATAAAGTAACCGATCCCACCGGCGGTCGGGCGTCGCAAGCGGCGCGCGTTCGGCGGTGAGCCAAGCCGAGATCCCGGATGCTCGGGCGACGGTCTCCGGATGCGCGCGCGCCTCCACGCGCAGCAGCCCGTACAGCAGGTCGTTCCCCTCCCAGGGCCACAGGCGGAGATACCAGGAGTAGATGTCGCGGCGCGCGCCGCGGCTCTTGGGCCGGAACACGCTGGTGCGGCGGACGGCGGGCAGCGTCAGCGCGCGCTCGAGCTCCGGGCCCGCGAAGTACTCGGCACCGTGACTCTTGACGACGCCCAACACCCGCGGGTGCGCGGACAGCGCGGAGGAATCGGAGAGCACCCCGTCCACGACGAGCCATTCGTCGGAGCCGAGACCTGAGAGCCGCCGCTCCGCCAGGCGCCGCTCGAGGGCGGCGCGGGCTTTCTGCACTTCGATCCGCGCGGCCGGCAGGGCGCGAGCAGGCTGGCCGGCGTCATCCGCGGAGATCTCGACGACGCGGACCCCCGCTCGCTCGAGCGCCTCGCGCGCCGCGTCGGGCAAGCGGTCGAGCCGGGTGATGGCGAGCTCATCCGCGTCCTCGCCGATCGTGCGGGGGCGGCGATCGGTTCGCCGGAGGCGGATCGCGGCGGCGACGTACGCCCGCACGATCGGCGTGACCCCGGCGTACCCAACCACCCGCCACTGCTCGATGCCGTCGAGAAAGCCGACGGCGGCGGGCGCGAGCGCGCGCACCCCGTCCAGTGAGTGCACCCGGAGCTCCGGGTCCTCCACCGGGTCGGCGCCGGTGAACTCCTCGAGATCGGTGCGGCCGACACTCGCTTCGGGGACGTAAGAGGCCGGCACCACCCCCGCCGCGAGGATCGCATCGACCCAGGAGTGCGACACCGTCAGCGTGTCCGGAGCGCCCAGCCGAGGTAGGTAACGCTCAGATCGTCGGTGAGCACTCGCCGCCCAGTTCCGTCGCCCGCCCGCTCGACGCCTTTCATCTCCTGAACCACCATGTCATGGCGGGCGAGCGCCTCGATCAGCTCCGCCGGGGTGACGAAGCGTGCGAAGTCGTGGAACCCCTCAGGCATGGTGTGTTGCACGTACTCTTCGTCCCACACGACCTGCAGAAATCCGGCGATCGTGCGGCTATGGGTGAGAAAACCGAGGCCGCCGCCGGGCGCGAGCACGCGGGCAATGCCGGCGATGGTGCGCTCGAGGTCGTCCACGTGCTCCAGCACGTCGACGGCGAACACGAGGTCGAAGGTCCCTTCGAGGCCGGCGCCGCCCAAGTCCTCGGCCGTGCCGCGGCGGTAGTCGATTGCACAACCCGAGCGCCGGGCGTGCTCCCGCGCCGCCGCGAGCGACTTCTCCGACGGGTCGACGCCGGTCACCGCCGCCCCCTCGGTAGCGAGCGTCTCGGCGAGGATGCCGCCGCCACACCCGACATCGAGGACGCGCTTCCCCCCGAACCCGCCGAACACACGCCGGAAGTATTCGACCCGCAACGCGTTCAGCTCGTGCAGCCCGGCGAAGGGGCCGGCGTCGCTCCACCACACGCCCGGGACCCGTTCCACCAAGCGCTCGTATTTCTCGGGCTCGGGCAGGCCACCGAGGCGGGGGAGCTGGTCGGACATGAGAGACAAATCTAGGGCACCGAGGAGGTTGGTGGAGGATGGTGGAGGTTTGGTGGAGGATGGTGGAGGTGGCTACCGAGCTTGGCACTGGTGGTCGTTCAGGGCCGACCAATCCTCGTCGGGCAGCAGGCCGACCTCCCGGGAGAACCGCCATGCATACCCTACGTCGGTGAGTGACGATAGGGCGATGTCGAGAAAACGAGGAAACTCCTTCCTGCTTCGCCGGGAGGATCCTTCTACGATGTTGACCGCGGAGGAGAACGCGGCACGGCGGATCTGCGAGGTGAGACCATACAGCTCTTCAGTTGGGAAGGATTTGGTAACCCGGTAGACACCAAGGGCAAGTTCGTGGCACTCACGCCAAGCGTGAAGCTTCTCGTATGGGGCCATCTGCGCGGAACCTACGGGGAGCCCGTGAGAAAGCCGTAACCACTTCCGTGCTCAACGGGTCTTTCCACCGCGCTCCACCTCCACCAACCTCCACCAACCTCCGCCGTCAGGCGGTCGCCTCGACGTTCGGGAACGGGGGCACGTCGAGGAACCAGAGCCCCGCGAGCCGCGAGTTCTTGTCCACCTCGACGAGCAGCAGGTCGGCGACGCGCACGACGCTGGCGACCCGCTGGCGCCCCACGCGGATGTGGAGCACCGACTCGGTTAGGTTCTTCTCCACGGTGAGCGCGGTGTCCACCTCGACCGCCGCCACCCGGGGCTGCGACTTGCGGCCCGGGAACACGACGCGTCCGTCCTTGGCCGGCTCCGGGATCGGGAGGTCGTCGCGGGTGCGGATGTCGTCCGGCCACGTGACGACGTCCACGCCGTGGATGCAACCGCCAGCGACGTCGATGACGACGAACGAGCCGTCGCCGCCCTCCAGATCGACGGTCCCATTGAGCCCCGTCGCCTTCCCGGTGCCTTTGCAGGCGACGGAGAGGATGTCGGTCTCCGGGTCCCAGCGATAGGTGATCTTGGGCAGCTTGCCCGTGAGTGGCTCGATCCGTGCTTCGAATTGCATCGGGAACCCGCCTTCCAGCCTCCGCGGAGGGCGGGTAATATAGGCCGCACTTTCGGGAGGAGCTAGGACGATGCAGCGGCGGGACTTCGTCACCGTGGCCGGAGGAATGTTGATGCTGGGGCGGACCGGCGGACTGGTGGACCGGCGGTCAGCGAATGCAACGGAGCGACCGACCGCCCGTCCACCCGACCGCCCGTCCGCCGTCCAGGAGCCCTCCCTCTCACCGGCGGTCTTCTCCCGCCGCCTGGAGCGGGCCCGGCTCGAGCTCAAGGCCCGCGGGCTCGACCTCCTCATCGCGACGCCCGGCACCAACTACGAGTACCTCACCGGCTACAACCCGGGGCGGAGCGAGCGGCTGATCGCCCTGCTCCTGCCGGTCGCAGGCGCGCCGGCGATCGTCTGCCCCTCGTTCGAGGTCGAGCGCATCAGGCGCCACAGCGTCATCACCGAGCTGCACGGTTGGGAGGAGCAGGAGGATCCTCACGTCCTGGTGCGCGACACCGTGCGAGGGCTCAGGCGCGGATCGGGGAGCGGCACGATCGCGCTCGAGTCGTCCACCGCGTACCAGACGTTCCTGCGGCTCGGGCGTGCGCTTCCGGGCTGGAAGTTCGTGGACGCCGCGCCGGTGACGGAGCGCCTGCGCGTCATCAAGGCGCCCGAAGAGGTGGCCCTCCTGCGCCGCGCGATCGCGATCACGCAGGACGCCATGGCCGCGACCTTCGCCCAGCTGGCGGTCGGCACCACCGAAGTCCAGGTCGCGCAGGCCTTGTCGCGGGAAATGGAGCAGCGCGGCGCTCCGGGAGGCGGGCTCGTGCAGTTCGGCCCGTCCAGCGCGCTGCCGCACGGCGGCCCCGCCGGCCCCAAGCTCGAGCGCGAGACCGCGGTACTGATCGATTGCGGCTGCCGGGTGGGCGCCTACACTTCCGACATCACGCGCACCATCTGGTTCGGCGATCACCCGTCGGACGAGTTCCGCGAGGTGTTCAACGTGGTGCACGACGCCCAGACCGCCGCGATGCAGCTGGGGCGCCCGGGCACGCCGTGCGAGGCGATGGACCGCGCCGCACGCCAGGTCATCACCGCTGCGGGCTACGGCCGGTTCTTCACGCACCGCCTGGGCCACGGGCTCGGGATGGATGGCCACGAGCCCGAGTATCTCGTCGAAGGCAACACGACGCGTCTCGAGCCCCGCATGGTGTTCACGATCGAGCCCGGGATTTATCAGCTCGGGAAGTTCGGGGTCAGAATAGAGGATGACTGCGTGATGACGGAGAACGGGGTGGAGGTCCTCAGCCAGCGAGCGTCCAAACTCTGACGCGACGCGGGATGGGGGATGCGGGATGCGTGGCGCGCCGACCCATCTCGCATCTCGCATCCCGCATCCCGCTCAGTCTGCGAGTTTCGTCGCGAATCCGATGATCCGATCGAGCGCCTTCTGGATACTGTCCAACGACGCCGCGTATGATAACCGCACGTAGCGATCGTCCCCGAACGCGGCGCCCGGCACGAGCGCGACACCGGTGGTGGTCACGAGCCGGGTGCAGAACTCCGTCCCACTGATTCCTCCGAACGAGTCTACTCGGAAGAAGAAGTAGAACGCGCCGAGCGGCTCCACAAACTCGACGCCGGGGAGCTCCTGTCGGAAGCGCGCGACCACTGCATCCCGGCGCTTGCGGAATTCGGCCACCATCCGGGCCACGTCCCGTTCCACCTGGTCGTCTCCCAACGCCACGGCGGCGGCGAACTGCGCGGGATGATTCGCCCCAGTGGTGGTGTGCGACTGCAGCGCCGCCATCGCCTTCGCCACCGGGCCGGGGGCGAGTGCGAGGCCGATCCGCCATCCGGTCATCGCATAGGCTTTGCTCACCCCGTAAATCACCACGACGCGCTCGAGCAGGTCGTCGGGCAGATCGAGGAACGAGGGCGATGGGCCCGTCCCGTAGTGGATGCGGCGGTAGATCTCATCGGCGACGATCCACACCTTGCGATCGCGCGCCCAGTGCGCGATCGCCTTGATCTCGGCCTGCGTATACACCGCCCCCGTGGGATTGCACGGTGAACAGAGGATCAGACCCCGCGCTCCGGGGACCACGCGGTCGAGATCCCGCACGGCCACCTTGAGGCTCCACTCGGGCTCCCCGGGGACGAGCACGGGCCGGGCGCGGGACAGGTACACGATCTGCGGATACGACACCCACGCCGGCGCCGGAATCGCCACCACATCACCCGGGCCGAACAAGGTGAAACACACGTTGAACAGCGACTGCTTCGAGCCGTTCGACACCACGATGTTGTCGGCGTTCACGGGGCGGCCGCCGGAGAGCAGCGACAGGTGCTTCGCGGCGGCGGCGCGCAGCTCGAGGATCCCTTCGTTCGCCGGATAGTGGGTCTTGCCCTCGCGAATGGCGCGAACGCCAGCGTCGGACGGGAGGGCCGGCGTCGGGAAATCGGGCTCCCCGGCCCCCAGGTCGATCACGTCCTCGCCCGCCGCCTTGCGCCGCTTCGCCTCCTGCGAGATGGCGATCGTCGCAGAGGTCTCGAGGTGGTGCAGGTTAGGTGAGAGGCCGGACCCCGGGGTCATGGGCGAGAGGATAGCCCGAACAGGTAAGGGGACGCAACCCAACCCACCGGTCGTTGCCTTTCACTCCGCCACGCGCTACCATCCCCTTCCGACAGATCGCCCTTTGACAACCGAGGATCGTGTGACGGCAGCAGACGCGAAGGTCGCGCTGGAGCGCGGCCGGCCGGTGGTGTTGGTGCGCCCGCCAGCGGTGGAGTGTGTGCGGGATCTGTGGGAGCTGCTGGGCCCGCTAGCCCCGGGGCGTGGCTCCGGGGTCGGCCCACGCGTGCTCGTGTTGTGTGCGGACGACGCCAGCGCGGCAGAGTGGGTCGCCGCGGCGCCGGGCGACCGCCCCGTCCACGCCGTCACCGGGCTCGCCCGCACCAGCCGGGTCCTCAAGGAGCGCCCCGTCGACATCCTCGCCGGAGCGGTCAAGGACCTGGCCGTGCTGCTCGAGCGCGCGGCGCTCAAGCTCGACGCCGTTGCAAGCGTTGTTCTCGCGTGGCCCGAAGCCCTGGTCGAGGGTGACGGCGCCGCAGCGCTCGACACCCTCCTCGGCGAAGCCCGCGACGCTCACCGCATCGTGCTGAGCTGGAACCCCGCCTTGCTCGGCGACTTCCTCGAGCGACACGCCCGGCGCGCGCTCGTCGTCGGAATGCCGCCGGTGGACGAGACCGGTCGTCCGCTCCCGCCCGCCTGCCGCGCGCGCTTCGCCGTCGTCCCCTCGTTCCGGCGCTCCCTCGCCGTGCGGGATGCCCTCGACACGCTTAGCGCGACGACGCCGTTCGTCTGGAACGGCGGCCCTATCACACCACCCGAGGCCGCCCCGGATGCTGTGCTCTGCACGGCGCTCCCGAGCCGCGACGAGGTAGCAACGCTCGCCCGACTGGGGGGGGGCGAGCCCGTCGTCTTCATCGCCGCGGTCCAGCTGCCCTACCTGCGCTCGGTCGCGACCCTCACGCCCCTCGCGCTCGCCTCCGGTGCCGATCGCGCGCGCGATCGCGCCGAAATGCTGCGCGAGCGGGTGGCGGGGCTCCTCACGGCCGGCAGCGTTGACGCGGAGCTCGCCCTGCTGGATCCGCTGTTCGAGCGGTTCGATCCCGCGGAGGTGGCGGCGGCGTTGCTGGCGCTACAACGGGAAACGGGAAGCGGGAAACGGGAAACGATCGCCCCGGGGGTGGTCGACGGGGCGCCGGTACGCGTGTTCGTCGGCGTCGGGAAGAAGGATCGCGCGAGCGCCAAGGATCTCGTCGGGGCGCTGATCCGTGAGGCCGGCATCGCCAAGGGCGACATCGGCCGGATCGAGGTGCGCGAGACATTTAGTCTGGTTGAAGTCGGGGCAGCGGCCGCCGAGCAGGCGGTGCGGGGTCTCACGGGCACCACGATCCGCGGGCGACGCGTGGTCGCGCGGCTCGATCGGGAGCGATAACGCGCCGGAACGCGATCGAGCGCCGCGCTGTGCCAGTTCTTCCAGCGGCTCGGCACGGTGGAGCTCGCCGCCGACGCGCGCGGCATCTGCCCCGACTGCGGCGCCAAGCAGCCGCTCGACTTGGCGCAGCGGTGGCGGGCGCCCCAGCCCGTGACCTGCCGCCAGTGTCACCGCGGGCTGCAGCTCGTCCTTCCTTCTCCCTAGCGCGCGATTCGGTCGGCGAGCCAGCGGTAGCTCTCGCCCACGTGTGCATGCCAGTACTTCCAGTCGTGCCTCCCCGGCCACTCCGCATACGTACTGGCGATCCCCAGCGCCGCGAGCTCGGCGTGGAACGCACGCGACTGGTCCACGAGCCCGTCCTGCGCGCCCACGTCGATGAACAACGCGGGCATCGGCCCGCCCGAGGCCGCGAGCCGCCGCGCCAGTCCGGCCGGATCGCGCGCGGCCCACGCGGTGATCGTTCGCCCGAATGCCGGAGCGATCGCCCCCCACATCCCTCTCCAGCCGGCGGCGAGCGAATCGATCGCAGTGTGGTAGCGCGCCGGCGCCGCGAACGGATGCGGCCCGGCGAAGAGCGGCGACAGCACGCCCGAATGACTCGCCCCCGCCGAGAATACGTCGGGATGCTCGAGCGCGATCGTGACGGCCCCGTACCCGCCCATGCTCAGCCCCGCGATACCGCGATGCCGGCGGTCGGCGAGTGTGCGGTACGTCGAATCGACGTGGCGGACGAGGTCGCGCGCGATGTAGTCCTCGTAGCGTGCCTGGGCGACGCACAGCGCCGGCGCCGCGCGATTCAGCAGCGTGTCGACCATGCACGCGCCGTAGGGCTGGGGCGCCTCTTCCCAGTTGGTGTACCAGCCGTCGTCTCCGTCCGGCATCACCAGGATCATCTCGGGGGTTCCGCTGGCGATGAGCGAGTCGGCCACGACATCGATGCTAGCCAGCGATACCCAGTCGGCTTCGTTCCCCGTCAAGCCATGGAGGTAGAAGGCCACCGGGTAGCGCCGCGCCGGCGCCGTCGCGTAGGAGGGCGGCAGGTAGATCAGGTAGTGCTTTTCCACACCCACCGCGGGCGAGAAGAATCGCTCCACGCGGACCGTGCCGCGGGACGGGGAGAGTAATAGAGCGACGCCTGTAAGGGCCGCGTACGACCGAGCGGACACGCGATCCTCCCGAGGGAGCGTCAGCACGAAGGTAATCGCCAAAATGGCGTGAACGCAGGGGCGATGGAAGCCTTGATCTGTGGCTCGACCATCACTCACTTGCACTCACACTCCTGCTCACGCGCGCTTCGAGAGTGGCTACGCGAGACGCGGCCACGCAGGGGTTTCGCTCGATCCGGTAGACCGCCAGGTCGCGGTTTGCCATCATCTCTCGGAAGTCGCCGCGGAAGCGGGAGACAAACTGCCGGAGGTATTCGGCGTCCGCGTTGAATGGGTCGGACGCCGGTCCGGTGATGAGATAGGAGGCCCTGATCTCGCTGAGGTACTGCCAGAGTTGGCACGGGTCGGTCGGCCGATAGGGGGCGGACGCGCTGCGCCCGGTGTATAGCGCCAGCGCCCGGGGTCTGCTGAACAGGAAGACATCGCCCGGCGCCGTCGATGCCTTCACGAACTCGAACAGCTCTACGCTCTCGCGGTTCGCGATTCCTTCGTCGAGTGGACCGAACCCCAGGGTCGAGTAGCGGCCGGCGTACGACATCAGCACTGCTGCCAGGAAGCCCCCCAGGACAATCCGCCTTCGCCCGATGCGTCGCTCCACGGCCACCTCCACGCGTTGCAGACCGAGCAGGCAGTAGCAGAAAAGGAACGGCAACACGGGGATGAGGAACCGCGTCCCCTGCTCCGACGGCCACAGGATCACCGGGATCAAATAGAGGGACGGGAAGAGGTACAGCATGCCCGCGTCGCGGCGGCGCGACGTCGCGAACCCGAGCGCGGCGAGCGCGCCGCTTGCGACAAACGCACCCCTCCTCACGGCGCCGAGGTAACCGTTGTCCGATAGCTCGGACAACGACCGCAGGTACCCGATCGCGTTGCTGACAGCCACCCCCGCGGTCGGCGCGAGCTGATCGAGGTAGCTGGTGTCGTGGACCCACAATACATACTGCGCACATGCCAGCACCACGAACACGCAGCTCGCCAGAACGGCGTTCCAGCCGATTCTCTTGCGTCGAAGGAGATCATGCGCGATGAAGCAGGCAGCAAGGACGAGCCCCAGCACGCGCGTGGCGTAGGCGGCGTATGCCGCCACACCGGCAAGCACGGCAAGGGCCAGCCTGGCACGCTTGGAAACGTCGGGCGCGTCCGCCTGTCGGAAGAGGTACAAACTCAGTAGCGAAAAGAACAGAAACGGGACGTCTGACAGAACGTGATCCTTGAATTCCCAAAAAAACGGATTGAGCCCGGTGACGACCACCAGGGTTGCCGCGTACGCGGGCGGGAGCACGGCGCGGAAAAGTCCAAAGAGGACGATGAGCGACCCGACGAAGAACGCGACGACGAGGGCCTTCATGGGTCGCAGATCGCGCCCGAAGACCTTCACAATCGGCGCCAGGAGGAGCGGAAAGCCTGGCGGGTACATTCGCGGGCCGACCGACGGATTATGCGGATTGTAGATGTAGCCTGTCTCCGCGTACGGAAGTCCATCCGCGAGGTTCTCGGCGTGATGGATGTACATGCTGAAGTCGTCACCCCAATCATGCCCTTCCCTGAGCGTGACGAGGTGGAAGACGCCGATGAGGACGGCGCAGAGAAGAGCGACGAATAGGGCCCTCGACCATCCAGGAGCCGCGTGCTGCACGATCTGGAGCGCGGACTCGACTGGTGGTTCGCGCTGAGCAGCCACATGAGCGCCCGCGTAATCGTGACGAGTGCGCAAACGACGGGTCCTCGGGTACCGGTGCCAGGGCGCGGTCAACGATCCGACCCTACCCTCCCGTGCACGTACCGTGCCGTAGCGGCCGCGCGGCGGCGTAGAACGCAACGCGACGGTATCGAGTCTCGGCTCAGGGTGTACACGCAACTTCGGTGCGCCTTCGACGTTGCGCAGGCACGACAATCCTCGAATGCGCTACAAACGCCGACGGGCCGCCCAGCGGGGCGGCCCGTGAACGGCAAACCCGACGCTCACGCGTCGCGCTATTTCTTGTTCACCACCTGCTTCAGCTGCTTGCCGGCGCGGAATGCGGGGGCGATCGACGCCTTGATCTGAATCACGCCGCCCGTCTTGGGATTGCGGCCCATGCGCGCCGCGCGCTTGCGGGCTTCGAAGTTCCCGAAGCCGGTGATCTGGACCTTCGCGCCCTTCTTGAGCTCGCCGGCGATGATCCCCTTGTCGTCGAACAGGGCCTCGATCGCCCGCCCGGCGTCGGCCTTGGACATCTTGGTTCGCATGGCCAGTGCCGCGGTCAGCTCGGCTTTGTTCACGGCGTCTCCTTGTGAGGGTCTAGGGGCAGTGAAAACCCTTGGAATTCCGCCCGTTTTGCGGGGTAGCACGAGAAAACCCGCATAAAACCGCCACAATATGGGGTACCCCCCCGAAAATCCGCAAGATAGCGGCATTTCCTTGACCCACCCTCCCCGCCCGACTACCCTTCCCCCGCCCCGTTGCCAGACGCCAAGACGCCAAGCCGTAAGGACGGCAATGTTCCACGGTACGCGCCCCGGTTGGATCGAAGTCATTGCTGGCGTGATGTTTTCCGGGAAGAGCGAAGAGTTAGTGCGCCGGGTGCGGCGGGCGGTGATCGCGCGCAAGCACGTCCAGGTCTTCAAGTCGCATCTCGATGCCCGCTACGCCGGGCTCTACACGGTGAGCACGCACGACGGCGGCACGGTGGAAGCCGAGCCGGTGGATTCCTCGGAAGGGGTCCTGCGTGCCGTGCGGCCCGACACCGAAGTGGTCGCGGTCGACGAAGTGCAGTTCCTGGACGACGGGATCGTGGCGGCCGCAAACGGCCTGGCCGACCGCGGTGTGCGGATCGTGCTGGCCGGAATCGACATGGATTTCCGCGGCCTGCCGTTCGGCCCGATGCCCACGCTCCTCGCCGTCGCCGAGATCGTCGACAAGCTCCAGGCGATTTGCGTCGTGTGCGGCGGGCCGGCGAGCCGCAACCAGCGGCTCGTCAACGGGCGGCCGGCCCTCTGGGAAAGCCCGACCATCATGGTAGGGGGCCGAGAATCCTACGAAGCGCGCTGCCGGCACTGTCATAAGGTCCCGAGGGCGGATGAGGACCAAACTGCACTACTCTGAATGTGGAATGCGGAATGCGGAATGCGGAATGGAAGCGCGTCCGTCGATTCCGCATTCCGCACTCCGCATTCCGCATTGGCGTCCATGCTGAACGTTGCGTTGACGGGAAATATCGCCGCGGGAAAATCGACTGTCGTCGCTCTCTTCCAGCGCTGGGGGGCGACGATCATCGACGCGGACGCCCTCGTCCGCGAGGCCCAGGCGCCCGGCGGCGACGTGCTGGCGGCGATCGCCCGCCGCTTCGGCGCGGACGTCCTCGCTTCTGACGGGAGCCTCGACCGGGCGGCGCTGCGGGGCAAGGTGATGGGCGACCAGGCGGCGCTCGACGCGCTCAACCAGATCGTCCACCCCGCCGTGCGCCGCCGCCGTGATGAGCTGCTGCGCGAGGCCCGGGAGGGCGGCGACCTGCTGGTCGTCAACGACATCCCTCTGCTGTTCGAAGCGCTCGACCCCACCCAGTTCGATGGCGTGGTCCTGGTGGACGCGAGCGCGGCGCTGCGGCGCACCCGGCTGCGCGCCATGCGCGGACTCTCGAAC
>QHTS01000233.1 GCA_003220905.1 Gemmatimonadota bacterium
CGGCACGCCGGGGCTCGCGAAAGTCGGGACGCGGATGCTCCGGCGCGCCAGCATCGACGTGCTCACCTATGGCAACGCCCCGGAGACCCTGGGAACGCTCGATTCGACGCGCATCGTGGTGCGCCGGGGAACCGAAGAGGTGGGGCGACGGGTGCGGCGGGCGTTGGGCCTGGGCCGGGTGGTCGTGCAGCTGGACAGCGCCCGGCTACTCGATGCGAGCGTGCTCCTCGGTGCGGACTTTACGCCGCGCCTCGAGTTCCACCCGTAGCTGCCCGCACGCGGCGCTGATATCGAGCCCGCGGCTGCGGCGCAGCACCGCCTCCACCCCCTGCCGCCGGAGCCGCCGCTCGAACGCAAGCATCTGCGCCCGGGGACTCGGCGAGAGGTCCGGCGCCCCCCCCGGGTGAAGCGGCAGCAGGTTCACCAGCGCGCCCAGCGGCCGCGCGAGCTGCGCCAGCTGATCCGCCTGCTCGAGCGCGTCGTTCCGTCCCCCGATGAGCACGTACTCGAGCGTCACGCGGCGACGGAATCGCGCCAGCGCCGCGATGACCGCCGGCAGCGTGTACTTCCGCTCGATGGGCATCAGCTCGTGCCGCAGCTCCGATGTCGGCGCGTGCAGCGAGAGGGCGAGCCGAAACTGCTCCGGCCGTTGCGCGAGCTTCGCGAGATTCGGCAGGATGCCGACCGTCGAGACCGTGACGTGCCGCGCCCCGATCCCCAGTCCCTCGGCGTGGTTGAGAATCGTGAGCGCGCCGTCGACGGCGTCCCAGTTGAGCAGCGGCTCGCCCATGCCCATGAAGACGACGTTAGTCGGTTTCAGCGCGGCGTCGAGCAGCATCACCTCGCGTACCTGGCACACGATCTCCGCTACCGACAGGTTCCGCCGAAAGCCCATCCGCCCCGTCGCGCAGAACACGCACCCGAGTGCACAGCCGACCTGGGACGAGATGCAGAGCGTGCGCCGCTTCCCCTCGGGGATCAGCACCGACTCGACCGCCTCGCCGTCCCCCAGATCCCAGAGGTACTTCTCCGTGCCGTCTCGGGAGACCTGACGCGTCGACAGCGGCAACCGGCGCAGCGGAAGCGTCTGAGCGAGAGCCCGCCGCAGCGTTGCCGGCAGCTCGGTGGCCTCGTCCCACGATCCGACCGGCCGCTGCCACAGCCGGGGGAGAATTTGTCGGGCGCGATACGCGGGCTCGCCGCGCGCTTCGAGCCACTGGGCGAGCGCCGCGCGCGCCGGGTCGGGGACGAGGCTCAGCAAATCGACCATGTAAGTGCCGCTCGGGAAATGTGTTGCACGTCAAACCTAACTTAACTATCTTCAACCGCTTAGGACACTTGGATCATTGTGCGCCTGTCCGAGCTTTTGACCCCCGCTCGCATCCTGGTCCCCCTGCACGCGACCGACAAGGAGGGGGTGCTCCGGGAACTCGTGGACGTGGCGGCCGTTGGCAACGGGGGGCCCTCCGAGGAAGTGCTGGGAGCCATTCTCGAGCGGGAAAGGCAGTTCCCGACAGGCATCGGCTACGGGGTCGCCGTGCCCCACGGGAAGACGCCGGTCCTCTCTGCACTGGTGGTGGTGGCGGGAACGACGCCGGCACCGGTGCCCTATGAAACGATCGATGGCGAGCCGGTGCGCCTGTTCTTTCTCTTGGCGGGCCCGGAATCGTGCGCCGGGGCGCATGTCAAGGCGTTGAGCCGTATCTCGCGGCTCGTCCGTCGCGAGCCGGTGCGGGGCAAGCTCTTGAGCGCCCGCACTCCCGAAGAATTCTACCGCGTGGTGTGCGAGGCGGAGGTACCATAGACAACGTCAGTGCCACGTCCAGACGTACGCACCGCTGCGGCGAGCTCCGCGTGCAGCACGTGGGGCAACGCGTGCGGTTGGGTGGCTGGGTGCACCGTCGGCGGGATCTCGGGGGAATCCTGTTCGTCGACCTCCGCGACCGAGCGGGGATTGTCCAGGTCGCGGTCGGACCGGGAGCGCCGGAGGAGGTGCGCCGTGTGGCCGGCGGGCTCAGCGGCGAGACGGTTGTCGAGGTCGAGGGCCAGGTGACGGCGCGCCCGGCCAACATGAAGAACCCCGAGCTCGCCACCGGCGACGTAGAGGTGCAGGCGACGCGGCTCGCGGTCGTGGGCCCGGCCGTGACGCCGGCGATCCCGGTGGCGCGAGGGAAGGGCGAAGAGCTTCCGGCCGAGGAGCTGCGGCTGAAGTACCGCCATCTGGATCTGCGGCGGCCCGAGATGCAGAGCAACTTGATGCTGCGCCACCGCCTGCTCCAGCGGGCGCGCCGGACGCTATCCGATCTGGGCTTTCTCGAGATCGAGACGCCGGTGCTCACCAAGCCGACCCCGGAGGGTGCGCGCGACTACCTCGTGCCGTCGCGGGTGCACCCGGGGGAGTTTTACGCCTTGCCGCAGTCGCCCCAGATCTACAAGCAGCTGCTCATGGTGTCCGGCTTCGACCGCTACTTCCAACTGGCGCGCTGCTTCCGGGACGAGGACCTGCGCAACGACCGCCAACCGGAGTTCACGCAGATCGACCTCGAGGCGTCGTTCGTGGGGATGGAAGACGTGCTCGGCTACGTCGAGGCCGTGCTGGTCGCCTTATGGGACGAGGCGGGCCACAAGATCGCTCGGCCGTTCCCGCGCATCACCTGGCGCGAGGCGATGGAGCGGTACGGCACCGACAAGCCCGATCTGCGCTACGAGTTCCCGATCGCCGACTGGACGGCGCAGGTGAAGCCGCTCGCCGTGCCCTTCTTCCAATCCGCGCTGAAGGATGGCGCGCGCGTGCGGGGCCTCGCGGTCAAGGGCGGCGGCGGGCTATCGCGCAAAGACGTGGACCAGCTCGCCGAGGCCGCGAAGCAGCTCGGCGGCTCGGGCCTCGCGTGGGTGAAGCGACAGGGGGAGCAGATCTCGGGATCGATCGGCAAGCACTTCACCGCCGAGACGCTCGGGCAGCTCGGCGTCGGCGACGGGGACGCGGCCCTCATGGCGGTGGGCCCCGACCGGGTGACCTCGCCCGTGCTCGACCGCGTGCGCCAGGAGGTGATCCGCCGGCTCGAGTTCAAGCCCAAGGCAGCGCATGCATTCTGCTGGGTCGTGGATTTCCCGCTGTTCGAGCCCGACCCGGAGACGGGGAAGCCGGTGTTCGCACATCACCCCTTCACCTCGCCGCATCCGGATGATGTGGCGCGGCTCGACACGGACCCGTTCAGCTGCCGCGCGTTGCACTACGACGCCGTCTACAACGGCAACGAGCTGGGCTCCGGATCGATCCGGATCACCGACCCCGTGGTGCAGCGCCGCGTGTTCGGGCACCTCGGCATGTCGCCGGAAGACGCCGAGGCCCGGTTCGCGTTCTTGCTGAGCGGGCTGCAGGCGGGCGCACCGCCGCACGGCGGATTCGCGGTGGGCTTCGACCGGGTAGTGATGCTGCTCACCGGGGCGGGGAGCCTGCGCGACGTGATCGCCTTTCCCAAGACGACGACCGCGCGCGCCCTGTTCGAGGGTGCGCCCGCGCCGGCCAGCCGGGCGGACCTGGCAGCGCTCCACATCGAGGTCAAGTCATGAGCGACGACGTCACCCACCGGCTCTCGACCGAGGGCGTGGATCCGCTGGCGCTGGCGGGCGTGAACGACGGCAACCTGGTCGCGCTCGCGCAGCGGCTCGCCGTGCGCGTGTCGTTGCGCGGCGACACCCTGATGCTGCACGGCCCGCTCTCCGCCGTCGAGCGGGCGGCGCCCGTGGCTCAGGCGCTCGTCGATCTTGCGCGCGTGGGCGAGCCGCTGGACGTGGCCGACGTCGACCGGATCGTGAGCCAGGAAGAGCTGGGGCCGGCTGGCCGACCCCCAGACGGCGAGTACAAGATCATCCTCCCCGGCCTGCGCCGCGTGATCCAGGCGAAGACCGCGGGGCAGCGGGAGTACCTCCAGGCGATCGCGCAGCACGACATCGTGATCGGCATCGGCCCGGCCGGCACCGGGAAGACGTACCTGGCGGTGGCCACGGCCGTGGACGCCCTGGCGCGCAAGCGGGTGCGGCGCATCGTGCTCGCCCGCCCGGCGGTGGAGGCGGGGGAAAGCCTCGGATTCCTCCCCGGCGATCTGCACGAGAAGGTCGACCCGTACCTGCGACCGCTGTACGACGCGCTGGAGGACATGATGCCCCGCGACCGCGTGCAGAGGGCGATCGACAGCCGCACCATCGAGATCGCGCCACTCGCCTACATGCGGGGTCGCACCCTCTCCGACGCCTTCGTGATTCTCGATGAGGCCCAAAACGCGACCGGAATGCAGATGAAAATGTTCCTCACGCGCCTGGGAGTGAACTCGCGGGCGGTGATCACGGGGGACAAGACCCAAATCGACCTGGCCAACCGGGAGGATTCCGGCCTGCTCCAAGTCGAGCGGATCCTGCCCGGGATCGAAGGGATCGGGTTCTGCTACCTGGGCGATGGCGACGTCGTGCGCCACCGTTTGGTGCGCGACATCATCCGCGCGTACGCCGAGGACGCACAGGGCTGACATGAGCCCGCCAACGAAGGAGCAGCTGCGTTATCACGGCAGCCGCTGGGCGTGGGTGGTGGGCCTGGCGCTACTCGCGTACCTCGTGTTCCCCTCGAGCGCCACGAACGTGGCGCCGCTGCTCGAGCCCGGCTCGGTGGCGGATCGCGACGTGATCGCCCCGTTCACCTTCCCCGTCAACAAGTCGGATCAGGAGCTCGCGCGCGAGGCGGAGGAGCTCGCGAGCACCGTGAAGCCGATCTACCAGTACCAGGAGCGGGCCCTCGACAGCGCGAAGATCGCCATGCACGCCTTCTTCGCGAGCGTGGAAACCGCGGCGGACCAGGGCGGCGGAGCGGCGGCGATCCTGCAGGTGGCGAAGGCCAACGGGTTCGCGCTCGGAGCCCCAGAGGCCGCGTACCTGGCCAAGGGCGGCAAGCGGCACGCCCTGGAGAGGGCGCTGAGCGAGCTGTTCGACCGCACGCTGGCTCTCGGCGTGACCGGGCCCGGCGTGCTGCAGGTCGAGCAGGCGCCGGACCTCATCGTGCGCCGCCGCGCGGGCGAGCAATCGGTGTCGCGGGACCAGGTGCTCACGTTCGCGCAATACCTCGTCTATGTCCGGCTCGCGGGGCACCTCTTCCGCCCGACCCTCATCCCCAACACGCTCGAGACCGAGCGGCGGCGGGACGAGCTGCGCCGCAGCGTGGATCCGAGCAAGTACATCGTGCGTGCCGGGGACCGCATCGTGGGCGCGCACGAAGTGGTGACGAACGAGGCCCATGAGAAGCTCGTGGCCTTGCATTCGGACCTGGTGCGCCGAGGTGCGGCGACCAGCCGCTCGCCCGGCGGAGTGTTCGGCCCCGTTCTCCGGGATTCGCTCATCCTCGCGATCTTCTGGGTGTTGCTGGTGTTCTATCGCCGCGAGACGTATCGCGAGCGACGGCAGGTAGCGTTGATCGGTGGCTTGTTCGCGCTCGTGCTGCTGCAGGCGGCAGCCGTGGCGCGCTTCGTCCCGCGCCACGCCGAGATCATCATCCTGCCGTTCATGGCCATGCTGCTGACGGTTCTGTTCAACGGCCGGGTCTCGATGATCGCCGCCATGATCCTCGCGATCGTGATCGGCCTGCAGCCGGTGTTCCACGACCTCCCCGCGCTGTTCCTGTGTGTCGTCGGCGGCGTGACGGCGGCCCTCACGGTGCGGGTGCTGCGGCGGCGGAGCAACTTCTACGTGCCGGTGCTGATCATCGCGCTCGGATACCTCGCGGGCGCCCTCGCGCTCGGGCTCACGGGCAGCTGGGGCGTGGGGGAGATCGCGCTGCGCGGCGTGTGGGGGGCGGCTAACGGCCTCGTGTCGGCCGGACTCACCTTCTTCCTGCTGCCGGTCGCGGAATCGATCACCGGGATCACGACTGACCTCACCCTGCTCGAGCTCTCCGACCCCAGCCGGCCGCTCTTGCGGCGGCTGTCGCTCGAGGCACCGGGCACCTACGCCCACTCCGTCGCCATGGCGAACCTCGTGGAAGCGGCCTGCAACCGGATCGGCGCCGACGGCCTGCTCGGGCGTGTGGGGTGCTACTACCACGACATCGGGAAGATCAAAAATCCGCAGTACTTCGTCGAAAACCAGACGCGCGGCAACAACCCGCACGACCGGCTCAAAGCGCACCAGTCGGCGCAGATCATCAAGGCGCACGTTACGGACGGGCTCGCCCTGGCCGAGGAGGCGAGGCTCCCGGAAGCCGTGGCGGCGTTCATTCCGGAGCATCACGGCACGACCGAAATCACCTACTTCCTCGATCGCGCGAAGAAGAGCGGCGACGGGGGGACCCCGCGCCCGGGCGACTACGTCTACCCCGGTCCCAAGCCGCACTCCGCCGAGACGGCCATCACGATGCTCGCGGACTCGGTCGAGGCGGCGCTGCGCGTGCTCGAGGACCTGACGCCGCAGAAAATCGAAGAGGTGATCAACCACATCGTGCGCACCAAGCTCAACGCTGGTCAGCTCGACGAAGCCCCCATGACGTTGCGGCAGATCGACCAGGCGAAGCAGGAATTCGTCCGAATCATCAGCGGCATGTACCACAACCGCATCGACTATCCGGAGTCCAGTGGCGGCATCACGGCGACGTGGCAGCCTGCGGCCAAGGCTTGAGCGCGCGGTCGGGCAGGTCCTGGCCTGGGAAGGCGCCCGCAGGGGGCGGGGGAGGCGCGCGCGCGTGGAGCTCACGCTGCTCGACGCCGACGCCATGCGCCGCCTCAACCGCCGCGCCACCGGCCGGCGCGGTCTCACCGACGTATTGGCGTTCGCGCTGCCACAGCCCGACGGCGCGCTCCTCGGGGATGTGTACATCTGTCCCGCCGCCGCGGAGCGCTGGGTGAAGAACGGAGGACGAGGGACGGGGGAAGAGGGAAGGGTGGAGGAGGAGCTCGTGCGGCTGACGGTGCACGGAACGCTGCACGTCCTGGGCTACGACCACCCCGACGGAGCCGGCCGCACTCGGTCGGCGATGTGGGGCCGCCAGGAGCGCTACGTTCGCCGGCTGCTCGGCAGCGGGGGGAAACGGTGACGCTCACCGACGCGGCGTTGACGCTCGGGGGCGCCCTCGTGGCCGGAGCCGCCGCGCTGTGGGCCGGCCTGCTGGCGCTCGGCGAGGAGGCCGCCGTGGGCGAGGCGCTCCACACGTTGGGCGACGCGCCGCCCACGACCGTAGGCGCACGCGTGCCGCTGCACCGCGCGCTGCACGTCGCCCGCCTCGCGCTGCTCGTGCTCGGAGCGGTCGCCGCGGGCCACGCGCTCGGGTGGTGGGGCCGGCCCTGGGCGGAGGCGCTGGGCAGTTGGGCCGTGGCGGCGGCGTTCCTGTTCATTGTGGGCGACGCACTGCCGCGCAGCCTGGCCCGGGTGGCGCCCGAGCTCGCGGCGACCGCCCTCCCGCTCGCACGCCGCACCCTCGCGCCATTCGGCCCGCTCCTCTGGCTGCTCGCGTGGGTCGACAAGGGCCTGCACGGCCTCGTCGCAACGCCACGCCCCCTCGAGCCCGATCTCGGCGCCGCGCAGCGCGACATGCTGCTCGGCGTGTTCACGCTGGCCGACACGCGCGTGGATGAGGTC
>QHTS01000234.1 GCA_003220905.1 Gemmatimonadota bacterium
CTCGCAGAAACCGCTCGGCGCCGATGGCGGCCGCGACGTCGGGCCGCAGCACCTTGATCGCGACCGGGCGGCTGTGCCGGAGGTCCTCGGCGACGTACACGGTCGCCATGCCGCCGCGACCCAGCACGCGCTCGATCGTGTAGCGGTCGCCGAGGGCGGCCGAAAGAGCGTCCCGCACCGGCTCCATAGAGACGGGCTCCATAGAGAGGAAAGGTATCCCATTAAGAGCCTCGATGGACTTCCACCGGTTCGCGGTCGCGCGTCGATCGCCCTGGTGGTGGGGGCGAGCATCATGCGCAGCAGGGCCGTGGGGAACTGAGCGCGCCCTACCTGGTAGGTTCCTTAATATGGTCCGACCGATCGACAATATGGTCCGACCGATCGACACGTCCCTCGAGCAGCGGTTGCCGCTCAGCACGGACGTCGCGCTGCAGCGGCGGTTCATGGTGGTGAAGGAGCCGCTGCCGGGGAACGTGCGCTACGGGCTGCTGCTCGAGGTGGTCGACAAGCTCGCCGAGGAGGTGGCGCTGCGCCACGCGCGGCGCACTGACCCCCAGGCGTACGTGGTGACGGCCGCGATCGAGAAGGTGGCGCTGCGCACGCCGGGAGACGTGAACCGCGATATCGAGCTCAAGGCGCGGCTCAACTGGGTGGGAAAGAGCTCCATGGAGGTGGGCATCCGGGTCGAGCAGCCGGGCAGCGCCCCCACGCACATGGCGTCGTGCTATTTCACGATGGTGGCGCGTGTGGGTGAGGGCGACGAGGCGCGGAGCGTCGCGGTCGAGCCGCTCGAATACCTGGAAGCGATCGACGCGAGCCGGCGCGACAAGGCGCGGCGGGCCTATGAGCTGGCCACAATACGGGCGGAGGAGCTCGCACCCAACCGGCCGGTGATCGTACGCGTCAACCGCATCAACTTTCTCCAACCGGTACGGATCGGCGACAAGCTTCGACTGGTGAGCCGGGTCGTGTACACCGGCCGCACGTCGGTCACCGTCCAGGTGACGATCGAGCGGATCAGCTGGGACCGCGTGACCAGGGCCCTGTGCAACACCTGCGTGTTCACGTTCGTGAACGTGGACGAGCGGATGCGCGCGCAACCGGTCGAGACCGTCTACCCGACGACCTACGCCGAGGACGCGCGCTACCTAGAGGTGTACCGATGGCACCAACGGCTCAAGGCACGACGGGCGGCGGGACAGGGACACGGGACTCGGCGCGAACGACCGTATGCTCAGTGGCCCACGCCGATGCCCGAGCCGTGACGATCCGCCGCCTGGGCGGGGGCGTCCTGGCTGCTGCAACCCTCGTCAGGCTCAGTGCGGCACAGGGGACGCCGTGCATTTCCCGGCGCGCCGGGAGCGTCCCGGCGACATATGCGGCCATCGTGGCACGGGAGCGCGCGCTCGTGTGCGAGCGGCTCGCAACCCACATCCCCGGGGTGCAGGTGGCCGTCGCGGTGAACGGGAAGCTCGTCTGGTCGGAGGGGTTCGGGTATGCCGACACCGAGCGCAAGACGCCGGTCACGCGCGAGACGCAGTTCCGCATCGGGAGCGTATCGAAGCCACTGACGGCCACCGCCGTCGCCCTGTTGTACGAGCAGGGGAAGCTCGATCTCGACGCGCCGGTTCAGCGCTACGTGCCGTCGTTCCCGGACAAAGGCTACGCCATCACCACTCGGCAGCTCGCCGGTCATCTCGCCGGCATCAGACATTACAAGGATCAGGAATTCTTCCTGAACCGTCGATTCGCGACGGTGCTCGACGGGCTCACGATCTTCCAGGACGATTCGTTGCTGTTCCCGCCCGGCACGCGATTCTCCTACTCGAGCTACGCCTGGAATCTCGTCTCGGCGGTGGTGGAGGGTGCGTCGGGGGACGACTTCCTGCACTACATGTCGGCGCACGTGTTTCGTCCCCTCGGCTTGACCCACACGGCGCCCGACCGCAGTGACAGCCTCATTCCGGGCCGCACGCAACCGTACGATCGTGACAGCGCGGGGAGCTACCACATCGCGCCCGCGGTCGACTTGAGCTACAAGTGGGCGGGGGGTGGGTTCCTGTCGACGGCCGAAGATCTGGTGAAGTTCGGGTCGGCGCTGCTCGAGCCCAGGTTGCTGAAGCCCGAGACGCTGGACCTGCTGTTCACGTCGCAGCGCACCAGCGCGGGCGACGAGACGGGTTACGGGATCGGGTTCTTCCTCACGACCGACAGCCTGGGGCACCGCTGGGCATTCCACGGCGGCGGCGCGGTCGGCGGGACGGCGGCGTTCGGCCTGGACCGTGATTCCCGCGTGGTCGTCGCCATCCTCACGAATCTGTCGAACGCACCGCTCGAGCCGGCCCAGGAGATTGAGGCGGCGTTCGACCGGTAAGGCGACATCTCCGTCGTTCACGGGTAAGAGCCGAGCCGCGCTAAAGGACTCCCTGACGGTCGCGAGTCTGCTCGCGCTCTTCGGGCGCGGATGCGCCGACGTTCGACCGCTGATACCAGTAATAGCCGCCGATGGCCAGCAGCACCAATAGCGCGACCGCAATCACGGAACGATAGTCGCCCCGCGACACGCCCGCGCCGATCAAGACGCTCGCGAGCAGGGCCGGCGCGCGTGCCAGGCCGGATAACACCACGAACTCGAGGATACTCATGCCGGAGAACCCCGCCGCGTAGCACAGGATGTCCTTCGGCAGGCCCGGGAGCAGGAACAGGAGGAACATCGCCGACTTGCTCTTGGCGCTCGCGAGCGAGCGGTCGATCTTGGCGAGCGTGTCCCGCCCGATGAGCCGCTCCAGCGCGGGCCGACCCACCACGCGGGCGAACCAGAAGTTGAAGGCCGAGCCGAGTGTTACGCCGATGGCGGAGTAGAGGAACCCGCGCCACGCCCCAAAGACGTAGCCGGCGGCGAACGACGTGATCTCGCCGGGGATGACGGCGATCACGACCTGGACGAACTGGACGGCGATGCACAGCAGCGCTCCGGTCGAGCCGCCAGCTCGCAGCAGCGCGACCAGGTGGTCCTTGCTCGAGATGCGGTGCAGCATTC
>QHTS01000236.1 GCA_003220905.1 Gemmatimonadota bacterium
GCGGACAAGCTGGCTGAGCGGCCCAGTCCGCTGGACTCGATCGCCGTGCAGGTCGGCAGTGGGACCATCAAACTGTGCTACAGCCGGCCGTCGGCGCGCGGCCGCAAGGTCATGGGCGGGCTGGTCCCGTTCGACCAGCCGTGGCGGCTCGGCGCCAACGAAGCCACGAGCATCAACGTACCGTTCCCCGCCGAGATCGCCGGCGTGCGGGTGGAGCCGGGGCCGTACACCCTGTACGTGATCCCCGGCGCATCCAGCTGGCAGAT
Source organism: Gemmatimonadota bacterium (assembly GCA_003220905.1). Classification (GTDB taxonomy): domain Bacteria; phylum Gemmatimonadota; class Gemmatimonadetes; order Gemmatimonadales; family GWC2-71-9; genus AG41. The sequence continues at coordinate 267 of QHTS01000236.1, forward strand.
CGTCGTCAACCGCGCCGTCCAGCGATGGGGTGTGCCCATCGACGCCGAGGTGCGCGCGCGGGATGTGGGCGCCGGCCGGGTAACTCCGGAGCCGCTGGGCGCGCCCGTCGAAACGCTCACGCTCAAGTTCGCGCCAGCCGCGGGCAACGCGACAGAGCTGGTCTTGGAGTGGGAGAAGACGCGCGTACGGATTCCGATTCGCCGGACATCCGGTTGACACGCGCTGTCACTCGTTCTACGTTGCACGTCCGCATGCGCACGACGCCGATGTGTCGTCTCGTCCGTTGTTGTAGCCGCCCCCCCACCCGCGTGGTTGGACGGACGCCACAGCGCACCCAGTGACGACATGAGGAATCCCTAAGCCTCTCGCCTCCTGAGCCGCTCCCAGGCCCGGCCACCCCAGCGTGCGCCGGGTTTTTTGTTTGTGCCATCACGACAACCAACATGGACATCACACAAAGCTCGCTCGTCTTAATCCTGATCACGCTGCTCGCAGCCACAGTCAACGGTGCGCTCGGCTACGGATTCTCGTCGATCACGGTGCCTGTGGCCTTGCTCTTCTATGCGAATCGGGTCCTCAACCCAGCGCTCGTGTGGGTCGAGGTCGTCCTGAACGCGTACGTCCTCTGGGTCAATCGGGCGAGTGTTCCCCACGTCTGGCGTCGCGCCGTGCCGATGATCATCGGTCTGGCACCGGGCGTCGTGCTCGGAACCTCTCTGGTGCACCGAGTGCAGCCCAGCTGGCTCAAGCTCGCGACCTTCATGGTTCTGCTGCCGCTGATTCTCCTGCAGGCAGCCGGGTTTCGCAGGCCCATCAGGGATGAGCGCCGCGTCGGGCTGGTCTTCGGAGGCGGCCTCGGCGTACTGTACTCCGTCACGACGATCTCCGGCCCGCCATTGGCCGTGATGTTGAGCAACCAGGGCCTCACGAAACAGGACTTCCGAGCCGGGCTCGGACTCGTGCGGCTCGCGGAATCGACTTTCACGGCCGTGGCCTACTACTTCGCCGGCATGTTTGCCAGCGAGAGCGCCGGCCTGCTTCCCTACATCCTCCCGAGCCTCGTCGTCGGGATCCCGCTCGGCGTCCGGGTCATACGACACGTGCGACCCGAGACCTTCAGGCGGGTCTGCATGAGCTTCGACGCCTGGGTCGTGGGCTTCGGCATCTCGACACTATTGCGACAGCTACACGTCATCGAAACCGACGCCGCGTTTTCGGTCCTGGCCGCGGTGGGGGTGCTGGACATCTGGCTGCTGTACCGATTCTTCCGCAACCAGACGCCCGGCACCGTCGCGCCAGGACCCCAGCCAGCCCCCGCGACTCAGTAGAGGTACGTGAGGGCCATGGCCACGGTGATCTGGTCCTTCTTCCCGTTGAATGCCCCCAGCGTGGACCGGTCGTACCGGAGCTCCGGCCGCACCACTGCGCTCGGCCACGCCTTGATGTTCAGCGTCGCCGTGCCGCTGCCGAACTTCTGCCCGGTGTTCGTGGGGAAGCCGAGGGCACCATTCGAGCGGGCGCCGCTCTCGTCGTTCACGTAGTCGCCGCGCAGCGCCAGACCGACGCTGGCGTTGAAGTCGTACGTGACCCAGCCCCCGAGCGCCCACCACTTCGCGTCCTCCGTCGGATCGGGCAGCGCTGCGTTCGCCTGCTCCGTCCCGTAATCACCCTGCACCCACACGGCCGCCTTGCCGAGTTTGCGCCAGAGCAATCCCTCGAAGCCGTACCGGTTGGCGCTGTTGTTCCCGGGTTCTTCCGCGCCCCAGTACCCCACGATGCCGAGCGATGTCAGCTCGTTGGGATACAGCCCGACGCGCCCCATGAGCGACTTGTGGCTGTTGTTGTCAGAGACTTGATCCCACCCGTTGATCACACGGAGCTGCAGATCCACGTAATTGTTGAACTTCGTTTCCACGCTCAGCCCCGTGCCGGTGAAGTTCTCGACGTAGATGAATTGGTTCCCCTCCGACCAGTTGGGGTTCGCGTAGGTCTCGATCACTTCCAGGCCCATGAGGGTGGGAATGCGCCCCACCTTGAACTGCAGCCCGTTGCCACTGGCGGTCGGGACGTTCAGCGTGACGTATAAGTGCGGCAGATCGGCCGGGGTCGTGGGATCGAAGAAGCCGCCCGACTGGATCACGGTCGCATCCTGGCCGACGAGCAGCTCGGTGTGGAACCCCGCGCTGAACTTCGTCGGGTCGTAGGGCTTGTCGAGGACGACCCCGAACGCGTTGAGCATGAAGCGGTTCTGGAGGCGGTCGTACAGCCGCCCGACGATGGCCGTCCCGCCGGCGCTATGGCCCGAATACGAGTACGACCCCGCAGCGAAGCCGGTCAGTTTGAAGCCCGCGAGCGCGGTCTCCAAATGGTTCACCGGAGGCGGTGGCGGATCGGTCTTCTTCGCAGTGTCGGCCGGGGGCGACGCTCCGCTCTGGGCACGAAGCATCCCCGGGGCGATGAGCCAGACGCCCATGAGCGCGGCTCGCGCTAAACTGGTTCCTTGCACTCTCATACGATGGCCTCCTTCAGGGCCTGGCGCAGTGATGAGTTTCATCAGACCGCCTCGGGCTCGGGCGCGAGTTGCCCGATCCCTCGAGAAGCCGTCTCGCTGAGGATCACCGCCGAGGCGACTTCCGGCGAGTCGGGATACGCCAGCGCACCCATCTCGGGCAGGTCGAGCCCGAGCTCTTCCACTTGCGGCGCTACACGGTGGCCACCGACGACGAATGCCGTGGCCTTGTAGGCGACGAACGCCATGACGCCCACCCCCACGACGTTTGCGACGCCGCCGATCAGCTGGGCCGCGAATTGACTCGCATCGCCGTAGAACAGCCCCCGCACCGCCCCGTTCACACCATTCCACCCGTCCCCGTATGTGCCGTCGGCCAACAGTCCGAGGGACAGGATGCCCCACAGCCCGTTGACGCCGTGGACCGAGATCGCGCCGACGGGGTCATCGATGCGCAGCTTGCCGTCGATGAAGAACACCGCCACGCACACCAGCACCCCAGCTACGCCACCGATCAACACCGCCGACGGCGCGGTCACGAACGCGCACGGCGCCGTGATGGCCACGAGACCGGCGAGCGCCCCGTTGGCCATCATCGAAGGATCGGGCTTGTCGTACTTGATCCACATGTACAGCATCGCCGTGATGCTTCCAGCCGCCCCAGCCAGCATCGTGTTCGTCGCGATGACCCCGATGCGCAAGTCTGAACCCGCCAGCGTCGAGCCGGCGTTGAAGCCGAACCATCCGAAGGCGAGAATGAACGTTCCGATCAGCGCCATCGGGATGTTGTGGCCGGGGATCGCGTTGACGCTGCCGTCGGCGTTGTATTTCCCGCGGCGCGGGCCCAGCAGCGCCGCCGCGACGAACGCCATCACGCCGCCCGTCATGTGCACCACGGAGGATCCCGCGAAATCCACGTGCCCATGCCCGAGCCCGAGATTCTTGCCGAGCATCGCCAGCCACCCGCCACCCCAGGTCCAGTTGGCGTAGATCGGATAGATGAACGCGCCGACGAAGACGCTGAACACCGCGAACGCCGAGAACTTCCACCGCTCCGCCAGCGCCCCCGTCGGGATGGTGGCCGCGGTGTCCATGAAGACCATCTGGAACAGGAAGTACGCGAACACCGGTGCGGTGTACGCGACCCCCGTGAGAAAGAATCCTGTCCCCCCGAACAGGCCCCACTCCTTGCCCGCGATCGTGATGGAGATCTCGTGCGCCAGCTTGTCGTAGCCGCCGAGCGTGCCGAGGGGTCCCACGCCACCCGCCTGGAACGCGAAACCGATCGCCCAGTAGGCGAGCATCGCGATGCCGTAGACCATGAAGTTCATGGTGATCGTGTGCGCGGCGTTCTTGGCACGGGTGAACCCGGTCTCGACCATTGCGAAACCGGCCTGCATGAACATCACGAGAAACCCGGCGACCAACGTCCACACGAAGTTGATCGCCACCGTGTTCGCCGCGGAGGCCGCGCTCGCGAGCCTGGCGAGCGAGTCCGCCGCTGGCACTCCCTGCCCGGCCAGAACCAGCGGCCACGCCAGAGTGATCAGCAAGCCGATACCGACCGAGCGTCTCATACGATCTCCCAGTGAGGGTTCCCACGATTCACTGATGCGCAATAATTCGTGCAAAAATTGCACAGATCGCTCTACACAACGCTACTACCCAATCGGGTAGTGCGTCACAGTGTCGCAAGAATCGTGCACAATCTGCACAAATTTGCGTACACCGATACTGCGCCGGATGGCCCGGCACCGCCCCGCCCCGTTCCGCTTGACACCGTCGCCGGCCCGCGGGCAGCTTTCGCGCTCGAGCACGGTCTTCGACATGAACCTGCGTTCCGAAGTCTCTTGCCCCCGCCCGCACGGCGGCCGGCCTCAGCCGGCCGGCCGAAAGCGGGCGTGTACCTCGCCGCAATAGACGTTCGTAGGGCACGCTTCCCACAATTGACGGTGTCAACCGTAGTACGCGTCGCTCCAGGGGTGAACGTTTGAGTGAGTCGACAGCACCATCGGACCGTCACGCCGATACGACGGTCCTCAAGTTCGGCGGCACATCCGTCGCGGACGCCGAGGCATTGCAGCGGGTAGCCGGTCTCGTCCGCCGCGCGCAGCGCAGCACACGCCCCATCGTCGTCGTGTCGGCGCTCGCCGGCGTGACCGATGCACTGCTCGCGGCCGCCGACGCCGCGGCGAGCGGCGACGCGGAGCGGATGCGGCCCCAGCTCGATGCCCTGCTCGAGCGACACGCCGAAATCGCCGGGCGGCTGGCCCGTCCGGAAGGCGCCAAAGGGATCCGCACCGTGCTCGGGCGGGCGCGCGGAGAGATCGCAGTCCTCCTTGAGCGGGTCGCCGGAGAGCCGGCACGCCGGCCGGCGCTACGCGATGAGATCGCCTCCTACGGCGAGCGCCTCGCGGCCGCGCTTCTGACCGCGGTGCTCCTGGCGGCGGACGTGCCGGCACGCTACGTGGACGCGCGCCACTGTCTCATCACCGACGAGGCATACGGCCGGGCCACTCCCATGCCTTCTGACACGGAGCAGCGTACGCGGGCCGAGCTCGCCCCCCTGCTCGACCGTCGCCTGGTCCCCGTGCTGGGCGGCTACATTGGGGCGACCCGCCGGGGAGTGACGACTACCCTGGGCCGGGGCGGCTCCGACTATAGCGCGGCCCTGGTGGGCGCGGCTCTTGCAGCAGCGGAAATCCAGATCTGGACCGACGTGAGCGGCGTGTTGACCGCCGACCCGCGCGTCGTGCCGGGCGCGCGGACCATCCCCACCCTGTCCTACGCCGAGGCCGCGGAGCTGGCCTATTTCGGCGCCAAGGTCCTGCACCCCAAGACGCTCCAGCCGGCAATGGACCGCGACATCCCCGTGCGGATCTGCAACTCCCACGCACCCGCCGACCCGGGAACCGTAGTGACGGCACGAGGGGACATGCGCGCCGGGACCGTGAAGGCCATCGCGCACAAGTCCGGCATCACGGTGCTGCAGATCAGCTCGACCCGGATGCTCGGTGCTTACGGCTTCTTGCGCGGGCTGTTCGAGGTGTTCGAGCGTCACCAGACGGTGGTGGACGTGGTGACGACGTCGGAGGTGAGCGTGTCGCTCACCGTGGAAGACGCGGTGTCGCTGCCCGCGATTGTCGCCGAGCTTCGGCCGTTGGGCACCGTGGCGGTCGAGTCGGGCCGGGCCATTGTCTGTGTGGTGGGCGAAGGCCTGCGAACCACGCCCGGGATCGCCGCCCGAGTGTTCGCGACCATCTCGGACATCAACGTCTCGCTCATTTCCCAGGGCGCCTCCCGCGTGAATCTCACCTTTGTCGTGGACGAGGACCGAGCGCAGGAAGCCGTACTGCGGCTCCACGAAGCGCTTTTTGAGCGCGAGCGAGTGGACCTGGACGAGGCTACCGCGGCGGGTGAGCTGACTCCGTGACCGACCTCGTCTCGCTGGCGTGTGACCTGGTGGACGTCCCATCGGTATCGGGCGACGAGGCACAAGTCGCACGGTTCGTGGCGTCCTACCTCACGGACCTGGGTTATCACGTGGAGCTGTTCGATGCCGCGCCGGGGCGACCCAACGTGCTGGCGACCACCGATCAGGCGCCGCGGATCGTGCTGTCCACCCACCTCGACACGGTGCCGCCGCACCTCCCCGCCCGAATCGCGGAGGGCGTCCTGTACGGGCGCGGCGCCTGCGACGCGAAGGGCATCATGGCGGCGCAGATCGCCGCGGCCGAGCGGCTCCGCGCCGAGGGAGTGGAGGGGATCGGGCTGCTGTTCGTCGTGGACGAAGAAATGGGAAGCATGGGCGCACGGGCGGCCAATGCGCACCCGCTGGCGGGGGAATGCCGCTGGCTCATCGACGGCGAGCCGACGGAGAATCGGCTCGCCGTCGGCTCCAAGGGCTCACTGCGCCTTACGCTGTACACCGCCGGTGTCCCCGCCCACTCCGCCTATCCCGAGCACGGGCGCTCGGCGATCGATGCGCTGCTGGACGTGTTGGGGGACGTGCGTCGCGCCACGTGGCCGACCGACCCGGTCTTCGGCGAGACGACCGTCAACATCGGCGTCATCGCCGGCGGAACGCGGCCGAATGTCGTCGCCGCGGACGCCCACGCAGACCTGCAAATCCGGCTCGTGACCGAGGCCCCGCCGGTGAAGGCGCTGCTCGAGCGGGCGGTTCGGGACCGGGCCCGGATCGACTACCTGACGGCGGCGCCTCCGCTGCGGCTCGCGACGGTCCCCGGGTTCGAGACCTGCGTCGTCCGCTTCACCACCGACATCCCTCACCTCACGAACTGGGGTACGCCCCTCCTGCTCGGGCCCGGGTCGATCCTCGACGCGCACAGCGCACACGAGCGGATCTCCGAGGCCGAGCTCGCCGCGGGCGTCGACGCCTACGTCCGTCTGGTGCACGCGCTCGCGTTGCGGAAGGCCCAGGTGTGAAGATTGCCTTGTTCGGTCACGGGACGATGGGACGGGTGCTCGAGGAGAGCGCCCGCGCGGCGGGCCACGAGATCGGCGCCATCGTCACGTCTGCCAACGGCGGCGAGGCCGCGCGGCTCCTTCCCGGCCACACCGTGGCGATCGATTTTTCCGCGCCCGGCGCCGTGCCGGCCCACGTGGAAGCCGCCGCCGCCGCGGATCGTGCTGTCCACCCACCTCGACACGGTGCCGCCGCACCTGCCCGCCCGAATCGCGGAGGGCGTCCTGTACGGGCGCGGCGCCTGCGACGCGAAGGGCATCATGGCGGCGCAGATCGCCGCGGCCGAGCGGCTCCGCGCCGAGGGAGTGGAGGGGATCGGGCTGCTGTTCGTCGTGGACGAAGAAATGGGAAGCATGGGCGCACGGGCGGCCAATGCGCACCCGCTGGCGGGGGAATGCCGCTGGCTCATCGACGGCGAGCCGACGGAGAATCGGCTCGCCGTCGGCTCCAAGGGCTCACTGCGCCTTACGCTGTACACCGCCGGTGTCCCCGCCCACTCCGCCTATCCCGAGCACGGGCGCTCGGCGATCGATGCGCTGCTGGACGTGTTGGGGGACGTGCGTCGCGCCACGTGGCCGACCGACCCGGTCTTCGGCGAGACGACCGTCAACATCGGCGTCATCGCCGGCGGAACGCGGCCGAATGTCGTCGCCGCGGACGCCCACGCAGACCTGCAAATCCGGCTCGTGACCGAGGCCACGCCGGTGAAGGCGCTGCTCGAGCGGGCGGTTCGGGACCGGGCCCGGATCGACTACCTGACGGCGGCGCCTCCGCTGCGGCTCGCGACGGTCCCCGGGTTCGAGACCTGCGTCGTCCGCTTCACCACCGACATCCCTCACCTCACGAACTGGGGTACGCCCCTCCTGCTCGGGCCCGGGTCGATCCTCGACGCGCACAGCGCACACGAGCGGATCTCCGAGGCCGAGCTCGCCGCGGGCGTCGACGCCTACGTCCGTCTGGTGCACGCGCTCGCGTGGCGGAAGGCCCAGGTGTGAAGATTGCCTTGTTCGGTCACGGGACGATGGGACGGGTGCTCGAGGAGAGCGCCCGCGCGGCGGGCCACGAGATCGGCGCCATCGTCACGTCTGCCAACGGCGGCGAGGCCGCGCGGCTCCTTCCCGGCCACACCGTGGCGATCGATTTTTCCGCGCCCGGCGCCGTGCCGGCCCACGTGGAAGCCGCCGCCGCCGCGGGGGTCCCCCTGGTGGAAGGCACCACGGGCTGGCAGCGCGACGAGGCCGGAGTCCGCGAGATGGTGGAGAGGCGCGGCGCCGCGCTGATCTACGGGGCCAATTTCTCGATCGGGGTGAACCTGTTCTACCGCATCGTCGCGGGCGCCGCGCAGCTGTTCCGCGGCGCCGGGTACGATCCGTTCATCGAAGAGGCCCACCACGCCCGCAAGCGCGACACGCCGTCGGGCACGGCGCTGGCGCTCGAGGCCATCGTGTCCCACGGACTCGGGCGAGAAGGGGGGGCGGGGGGAGCGGGGGGGGCGAGCGTGCCGATCGCGAGCACGCGCGCGGGTCACATCCCGGGGATGCACCGTGTCGGGTTCGACTCCGCCGCCGATCAGATCCTGTTGGTTCACACGGCGCGGTCCCGCGCGGGCTTCGCCGCGGGCGCGCTGCTGGCCGCGCGGTGGATCGTGGGGCGGCGGGGTATGTATGCCTTCGCGGACGTGCTGCACGACCTCCTCGCGCTGGAGCCGGAGAAGGAAAGGAAGGTCCGATGACCGAACATCTGGAATGGCTGCGCGGTTGCGGCACTGCTCTCGTCACCCCGTTCAACGCCGCCGGCGAGGTGCACGAGGCGCGGTTTCGGGCGCTGGTCGAGCGGCAGATTTCGGGTGGGGTGCGACTGCTCGTCCCCTGCGGAACCACGGGCGAAGCCGCGACCCTCACGCCCGTCGAACACGAGCGCGTCATCGCGCTCACGGTCGAGTCGGCCCGAGGGCGAGCGAAGGTGCTCGCGGGCGTGGGAAGCAACGCCACCGCCGCCACGATCGAGCGGGCCCGCGCGGCTCGAGCCGCCGGCGCCGACGCGGTCCTCGTCGTGGCCCCGTACTACAACAAGCCCACGCAGGCGGGGCTCCAGGCCCACTTCCGGGCCGTCGCCGAAGCGATGGGGGACGTTCCGGTGGTCCTGTACAACGTTCCGGGTCGCACGGCGTCGAACATCGCCGCCGCGACGGCCCTCACCCTGGCGCGCGAGACGAACAACATCGTCGCGGTGAAGGAAGCCTCGGGGGATCTGGCCCAGATCATGGCCATCCTGCGCGACCGCCCGCCGGGGTTCCGCGTGCTCTCGGGGGACGATGCCGTGACCCTGCCCCTGATCGCTCTGGGCGCCGACGGAATCGTTTCCGTGGTGTCGAACGAGGCGCCCGATCTGATGGTCAGGCTCACCGACAGCGCGCTCTCCGGCGAGTGGGACTCGGCCCG
>QHTS01000235.1 GCA_003220905.1 Gemmatimonadota bacterium
GCGGCGCATGGGGCTCGCCCGCTGGCGTCTGGCGCAGCGTCGCATCGTGGCATCGGGGGCCGAGGTCGTGCTGTGCGGGCACGACCACGAGGAGGGAGCGGAGCTGCTCGGGGTTCGGGTGGTGGTCTCGACCGCGGGGACGCTCTGTAAGCGCACGCGCGGCGGGCGGCCGTCGAGCTTCAACTTCGTGACCATCGAGCCGACGGCGGTCCACATCACCTACTTCCGGTGGGACGTCGAGTCCCGCCGCTTCCGGGCGTCGGACACCTACGCGTTCGCACGGGCGGGGAAGGGAGCCGTTCCGGCCTCCCCCGCCCCCCCCGGCCCCCCCGGTCAGCCCGTCCCCGCGGACACGACATCACACAGCTGAGGCAGCCATGGCACCCAAGTTCCAGGGCGTCGACTTCTACGATGTCGACAGCTTGCTCTCCGAGGAGGAGCGCGCCGTGCGCGACACGGTGCGCGCGTGGGTGGACGACAACCTCATCCCCGTCATCGGCGAGCACTACCTCGAGGGGCACTTCCCGAAGCAGCTCGTCCCGCAGATGGCCGAGCTCGGCCTGTTCGGCGCCAACCTGCCGGAGGCGTACGGCTGCGCCGGGCTGAACAACGTCGCCTACGGGCTGATCATGCAGGAGCTGGAGCGCGGCGACTCGGGGGTGCGCTCGTTCGCCTCGGTGCAGGGCGCGCTCGCCATGTATCCGATCTACGCCTTCGGCTCGGACGAGCAGAAGCGGCGCTGGCTCCCGAAGATGGCGTCGGGCGAAGTGATCGGCTGCTTCGGACTCACGGAGCCCGACTACGGCTCGAATCCCGCCGGGATGATCACGATGGCGAAGGAGACGAAGGACGGGTGGGTGTTGAACGGGGCCAAGATGTGGATCACCAACGGCTCGACCGCGCAGCTGGCCATCGTGTGGGCCAAGACCGGCACGGTCGACGACGTGAACTCGATCCGCGGCTTCATCGTCCCGACGAACACCAAGGGTTTTTCCGCCAAGGACCAGAAGGGCAAGCTCAGCCTGCGCGCGAGCGACACGAGCGAGCTGGTGCTGCAGGACGTGTGCGTTTCCAAGGACGCGGTCCTTCCGGAGTCGGGCGGGCTCAAGTCCCCCCTCCTGTGCCTCACCCAGGCACGCTACGGCATCGCGTGGGGAGCGGTGGGCGCCGCGATGGCGTGCTACGACGAGGCGGTGAGCTACGCCAAGACCCGCGTGATGTTCGGGCATCCGATCGGCGGGTTCCAGCTGCAGCAGGCGCGGCTCGCCGAGATGCTCACCGAGATCACCAAGGCGCAGCTCCTCTGCGTGCAGCTCGGGCGGCTCAAGGACCAGGGGAAAGCCACGCCGCAACAGGTGTCGCTCGCCAAGCGGAACAACGTGAGCATCGCGACCGACGTGGCGCGCGAGACGCGTCGACTGCTCGGCGCGAACGGCATCCTGGCGGAGTATCAGGCGATGCGCCACCTCGCGAACCTCGAGTCGGTCTATACGTACGAGGGGACGCACGATATCCACACGCTCATCCTGGGCCAGGAAATCACGGGGCTGAGTGCGTTCAATTGAGTGCGGAATGGGGAATGCGGAGTGCGGAATTGTAAAGCAAGGTCGCTCGCGTCCCGAAGCTTCCCCTGACATTCCGCATTCCGCACTCCGCATTCCGCACTTACTCGCTGGCGGGCTGCTGCTCGCTTTGGCGACGCCGCCGGCCGGGGCCCAGCAGCCCGATTCGGTTCCCCGAGACACCACCACCCTCGCCCCCGTCGTCGTCACCGGCGTCCGGCTCCCGACCGTGCGCGAGCTGGCGCGCGGACTCGCCGGGCGGACCGCATCGCTCGACGCCCAAGATCTGGACGCGCGCGGCGTGCGCTCGCTCGCCGACGCGCTGGAGCAGCTGCCGGGCGTGACGACGTCGGACGAGCTCGGCGCCACGGCGCAGATGGACGTGTCCCTCCGCGGGTTTCAGGTCTCGCCGGTGATCGGTGTGCCGCAGGGGGTGGCGGTGTATGTGGACGGCGTGCGCGCCAACGAGCCCGACGCTCACGAGGTGAACTTCGACCTGTTGCCGCTCGAGGACGTGGAACGGGTGGAGGTGGTGTACGGCCCCTCGGTGCTGCTTGGCCGGAACGCGCTCGGCGCGGCGGTGAATCTCGTGACCCGCCGCGGCGCGAGCCGGGCGGCGCGCGAAATCGAAGCGTCGGCGGGGAGCTGGGGGCGCTATGAGCTGAAGGCGCGCGCCGGGGCGCGTCGCGGGGTGTGGGACTACTACGTGGGCGCGCGGTACGAGCGGGAGGGCGGCTGGCGGGAGGACACCCGCAGCCGGATCGGCACGCTGTTCGCGAAGCTCGGACTCCTGAACGGCACCTGGGACGCCACCCTCAGCTATTCGGGTGCGGACAACAGGATTTTTCAGGCCGGTAGCCTCCCCGAGAGCGTGGCGGCGGCGAATCCCCGCCGCAACTTTACCGGGGGCGATTACTTCGCTCCCCAGGCACACCTCGTCATCCTCAATGCGCAGCGTCTGGTCGGGCGCACGCAGCTCGCGATCAACGCGTTCGGGCGCTCGCTCTCGAGCGAGCAGTTCAACGCGAACTTCGTCGGGGCAGACTCGCGGCAGCGAAACGCGACGCGCATCGGCGGTGGCGCGGTGCAGCTCTCGGGGAAACTGCCGCTCGGGGCTCGGGAGCTGCGCTGGCTCGCCGGCGCGGACGCGGACTACGAGCACGTGGCCGTCCATATTGTCGCCGTGCCCGGCGGGGGCTCCCCCGATTCGCTCACGGAGTCGGTGCGCACCAATCAGGTGAACGGGGGCGCCTTCGCCGGAGCGAACCTGGAGGTCGTGCCCCGGCTCACCGCGACCGTCGCGGCGCGCTACGACTGGATCCGCGTGCCGTTCGAGGACCTGATCGACGCGACGCAGAGCGGGCTGCACACCTTCCGGCGGCTGTCGCCGCGCGCCGGGCTCACCTGGAGCGGCGGGCGCGGGCACGAGGTGTTCGCCTCCGTGAGCCGCGGGTTCCGTGCTCCCGCCGTCGTGGAGCTGGCGTGCGCTGACCCCCAGGCCGCGTGCCCGCTGCCGTTCGCCCTCGGACCCGATCCCGCCCTGAAGCCCGTCGTGGCCACGACGTACGAGCTGGGGTGGCGCGTCCGCGCGCCGGGAGGGGGGGGACGTGTCGAGGCCAGCGCCGACGTGTACCGCACCGACGTGCGCGACGACATCTTTTTCATCGCCTCGACCGTCACCGGTGGCTACTTCCAGAACATCGGCGCTACGCGCCGCAGCGGTCTGGAGCTCGCCCTGCAATGGCGGGGTCCCGTGGGGCTGCGGGCGTACGCCAACTACGGCTACACGCGAGCCACCTTCGAGACCACCGCGACGCTCGCCACCACCCGCGACACGGCCGGTGAGACGGTGACACCGGGCGACGAGCTTCCGATGGTGCCGGGCCACCGCGCCAATGCCGGGGTCGCGGTGTCCATCCTCCGTTCCCATGGGACCGAGACGGGTGTGGCGCTCCTGGCCGGGGTGGACGCCCGCTACGTCGGCCGGCAATGGCTGCGGGGGGACGAGGAGAACGTCACGCGACGGCTGTCCGACTATGCCCTCGCCGACCTGTCGCTCACGCTGACATGGCGCGACTTCGAGCTGCGCGGCGCCGTGCGGAACCTGCTCGACCGGCGCGACTTCTCGTTCGGCACCTTTGCGGAGAATCCGACTGCGCCGGGCACACCTGTGCAACGCTGGCTCACGCCGGGGCCGCCGCGTCACGTGCAAGTAAGCCTGAGCGCAGACTTCTAGAGTCGTCAGTTGCACGATCCTCCCCGTCAGGTTTGTTTTCTGCTCCCATGAAGATCGCGGTGTGCATCAAACGCGTCCCCGACTCCGAGACGCGCGTCAAGATCGCCTCCGATGGCAAGTCGCTCGACGAAGCGGGCGTCAAGTTCATCCTCAATCCCTACGATGAGTTCGCCGTCGAAGAGGGGCTGCGGCTCAAGGAAAAGGCCGGGACGGGCGAAGTCGTCGTGATCGCGCTCGGCCCCGCAGCGGCACAGGAGACGATCCGCACCGCGCTCGCGATGGGCGCCGATCGCGGCGTCTTACTCCAGACCCAGGGCCTCCACCCCGACGGCCTCGAAACGGCGAAGGCCCTCGCTGCGGAGCTCAAGGGCGCTGGGTTCGACGTGATCCTGCTCGGGAAGATGGCGATCGACGACTACAACCATCAGGTCGGTCCGATGGTGGCCGAGCTGCTCGACTTGCCGTGCGTGACGACGGTGACCCACCTCGAGATCGTCGGCGGCAAGGGGACGGCCGAACGGGAGATCGAAGGCGGCGTCGAGGTCGTGGCGTTCCCGCTGCCGGCGGTGCTCACCACCGACAAGGGATTGAACGAGCCGCGCTATCCCGCGCTCAAGGGGATCATGGCGGCGAAAAAGAAGCCGCTCGAGGTCAAACCCACCGCGCCCGGCCCGGGGGCCCTCGAGATTCTCTCTCTCACCCTGCCCCCCGAGCGACAGGCGGGCAAGATCGTCGGCGAGGGCCCCGCGGCGGTTGCCGAGCTGGTGCGCCTGCTGCGCGAGGAAGCGAAAGTCCTGTGAGCAACGTCCTCGCGGTGCTGGAGCAGCGCGACGGGGCCATTCGGAAGGTCTCCTATGAAGTGGTGACCGGCGCTCGGCGCTTGGCGGATGCGCTGGGCGGGGGCGCCGGCGTGGACGCCCTCATCCTCGCGACGGGTCCCGTGCAGGGCGCCGACCAGCTGGGCAGGTTCGGCGCGGATCGGGTGGTCACGCTGACCAATGTCGCCTTCGGCCGCTACGCGCCCGAGGGGTATGCGCGCGCGATCGCCGACGGAGTAAACGCCGGCGGCTACGGGGTCGTGGTGTTCGCGGCGAGCGCCACTGGGAAGGATTTGGCGCCTCGCGTCGCCGCCCGGCTCGGGCGGCCGCTCGTCCAGGACATCACTGATGTGACTGCTGCAGCAGGCGCCGTGATCGCGACTCGGCCGGTCTACGCCGGCAAGGCGCTGCTCAGGGTGAGGGTCGCCGGCAGCCCGGTCATGCTGTCGCTGCGGCCCAATGTGTTCACGCCGGTTCAGCGTCCCAAGGCCGGCGCGCAGGAAAGCGCCAGCGTGGACGGCTCCGCGGGTCGCGTGATCGTCACGCAGATCAAGGCGGCACCAGCGGGCACGCTCGATGTGGCCGAAGCGCCGATCGTCGTGTCCGGCGGTCGCGGGCTCAAGGACCCGGCCAACTTCAAGGTGTTGGAGGCGCTGGCGGCGGCCTTCGCGGGACGCGCGGCCGTGGGCGCGTCGCGCGCCGTGGTGGACGCGGGGTGGCGGCCCCACGCGGACCAGGTGGGACAGACCGGTAAGACGGTGAGCCCGACGCTGTACGTCGCGGTCGGCATCTCGGGCGCGATCCAGCACCTCGCGGGGATGCGCACGTCCAAGGTCATCGTGGCCATTAACAAGGACAAAGACGCGCCGATCTTCAAGGTGGCGGACTACGGGATTGTCGGCGACTTATTCGAGGTCGTGCCGCGGCTCACGGAGGAGATTCGGAAGCTCCATGGCTGAGGCATGATCCTCCCCGCTGCCTATCAGCCTCCCCTGCCGCTCGACAGGCTCCTGCTGCCGGTCGGCGCTCCGGGCGCGGGCGATCGGATGGAGCTCGACGTGCTGATCGTCGGCGCCGGACCCGCGGGGCTCGCCTGTGCGATCGAGCTGGCGCGCCTCGCTCAGCGTGAGCGCTCGGACTTGAACATCGGCGTGCTCGAGAAGGCCGGGGCCTTGGGCGAGCACTCCCTCTCGGGAGCGGTGGTGAACCCCCGCGCGTTCCACGAGCTGTTCCCCGACTTGAAGGATCCCGACTTCCCGTTCCGCGGGCCCGTGGAGAGGGAACGGGTCGCCCTCCTCACCTCCCGCCGGGCCGTCACGCTCCCCACGCCGCCCACGATGCACAACGCGGGGAACTACGTGGCGTCGGTGTGCGAGATCGTGCGCTGGCTGGGCGAGCGGGCCGCGGCACTGGGCGTGAACGTCTTCACGGGCTTCCCGGCCGCGAGCCTGCTGGTGCGCGAGGGGCGGGTGGCGGGCGTCCGGACCGCGGCGACCGGCCTGGACCGCGGGGGACAGCCGCTCTCGAATTACATGGCGCCGAACGATCTCATCGCCAAGGTGACGGCGTTGGCCGAGGGGACGCGGGGGAGCCTGTCGCAGGCGTGGCTCGAGCGGCAGGCAGTGACGTGCGAGAATCCGCAGATCTTCGCGCTCGGCGTGAAGGAGATCTGGGAGACGAGGCGGTCGCTCGACACGATCGTCCACACGCTCGGCTGGCCGGTCCCGACCGACGCCTTCGGTGGCAGCTTCATGTATCCGCTCGAGCCGAACCTCGTGGCGCTCGGGCTGGTGGTGGGGCTCGACTACCGAGACGCCGCGCTCGACGTCCACGCGCTGCTCCAGCGGATGAAGCTGCACCCGTTGTTCCGGCAGTACCTCGAGGGCGGCGAAATGGTCGAGTGGGGCGCGAAGACGATCCCCGAAGGCGGCTACTACGCGGTCCCGGCGCGCCGCTCGGGCGACGGGGTCGTGATCCTGGGCGACGCGGCCGGCTTCGTGGACGTGCCGTCCCTCAAGGGAATCCACTACGCGATGCAGTCGGGAATGTTCGCCGCGCGCGCCATCCATGCGGGGCTCACGGCGGGCGACACGTCCGGCGCACGGCTCGCCGAGTACGACCGGCTGGTGAACGCGTCCTTCATCATGAAGGACCTGTATCGCACCCGGAATATGCGGCTCGCCTTCAAGGACGGATTCTATGCGGGTGGGGTAAAGGCGGCGCTGATGACGCTCACCGGGGGACGGTTCCCGGGTGGGAAGATCGCGGTGGAGCCCGACGCAAGTGTCGAGCGCCGACTCACCCCGGGCGTGCGCCCGGTGTCAGTGTTCACGCCGGACGGCAAGCTCACGTTCTCCAAGGTCGACGGCGTCTTCAAATCAGGGAACGCGACGCGCGATACGATTCCGATCCATCTGGTGGTTGGAAAGGAGGTGCCGCCTGCGGTGGCCGAGTTCTACGCCGGGATGTGCCCGGCCGGGGTGTACGAGCTGGCGCAGGGCACCCTGCGCGTGAATGCCCCGAACTGCGTCGACTGCAAGGCCACGGACGTGCTGGGCCCGCGGTGGACGCCCCGGGAAGGCGGGAGCGGGCCCAAGTACAAGCGCATGTAGGGACTCGGTGCAACACCCCTCCGTTTGGCATCGCCGCACCAGTATTCGACGGGCGGCCACAGTTCGCAGCGCGCGACCGGTGTGCCCCCCGCCGCTCCTTCGGTCTGGATCGCCAATGTCATCAATACGATAGCCTGCCTCGACTTACCGACCGGACATGGCACCGAGTATGCATAGCTCCGGGGCGGAGCCCTGTGAACGCGCGCTTCGACCTGAGGGATTGACGCGCCCGATGGAGACAAGGGGGAGGTTATTTCGCATGCGACGCGATTCCACACTGCATGAGCAGCCGCGGCGGCGTGGCTGGGATCGGCGGGCCGATCGCGGTCGCCGCATGGTGCGGGACCGCCGGCGCGAAACGGTGGAGGTGCCGTTCGAGCGCCGCCGTGGCGTCGAGCGACGCGCGGAAGGTCCGCGTCGCGCCCTGGCCGGCCGCCGCAACTCGGACCCGGAAGGCTTTCAGCGGTTGAACCTGTAGTGCTGCGCTATGGCCTGGCATATCGTGGTGATCGCCGTGCTGGCGCTCGCCGTCGCGTGGGACCTGTATCTGCGCGGTCGCGCGCTGCTCAAGGAGCGTGGGCGGGCCCGCACCGGCATGCTGGCGTGGAGCGAGAACCGGAGGGCGTTCTACGAGCTTGCCGGCCGGGAGTTTGAGCGCGCGCGCCGCTACGACCATCCATTCACGCTGGGCTACTTCGACCTCGACGACTACCAGGAAGTGGCCGAGCGCTTCAGCTACCTGGCGGCAGAGGAGATGCTGCAGTTGGTCGCCGAGTCGGCCCGCCGCTCGATCCGCGCGAGCGATGTGGTCGCGCGGCTGGGTGGCGACACCTTCGCACTGCTGCTCCCGGAAGCGGGTCCGGACGCCGCCGACGCGGTGATCCGGAAGCTGCAGGGGTCGGTGCGCGACGAGTCGCGCGAGACCGCCCTGCCGCTCTCCGTCAGCGGCGGCGTCGTGACGTGCCTGCAGCCTGCAGAGAGCCTCGAGGCGGTCATCGGAGCTGCGGACCGGCTGCTGTCCGGCGCCAAGGGCGCCGGGAACGATACCTTCTGGTGCGAGGTGATCGCCCCACAGCCGCTCGAGGCGTTCGAGCCGGCGCGGTTGCGGCGCCCGTTCCGGCTCCCCCCGGGATTCGACATGCCGATGCCGCCGCCGCTGCGCCGGTTATAGTCCCGCCATCTTGATGCCGTCGATCATGAACTGCACCGCGATCGCGCAGAGCACGAGCCCCATGAGCCGCGTCAGGATCCGCATACCCGTCTGGCCGAGCTTTTGCTCCACCCGCGGCGCGGCGGCCAGTGTGACGTAGGTTAGGACCGCCGTGAGCGCGATCGCCACATATACCCCGGCGGTCGTCACCACGTTCTTCGAGGCTCCCGCCAGCACCATGACCGTCGAGATCGCCCCCGGCCCGGCGAGCATCGGCACACCGAGCGGCATGATGCCCACGTCCTCCTTCTCGATGCCCTCGGCTTTCTCGACCGCCGTCTCCCGCTGCTGGCTGCGGCGCGCCTGGACCATGTCGAGCGCGTTGAGGCCGATCAGCACGCCGCCGGCGATCTTGAAGGCGCCGATCGTGATGCCGAACAGACGGAAGATGAGGCTGCCACCCAGGGCGAACGCCGTCAGCGTGATGGCGCACGTCCAGGCGCCCCGCTTGGCCATCAGCCGGCGCACCTCGGCTGGGTCGCGCGCCGTCATGGCGAGGAACGTCGGAACCGCGGTGAGGGGATCGACGATGAACAGGACCGACGTGAAGATGAGGAACAGGTCCTGGAGCGTCCGTAGCGTGCCGCTCACATCGCGACCTGGACGACGCGGTCCTTGCCGGCGCGCTTCGCCGCGTACATCGCCTGGTCGGCCTTGCGGAGCAGCTCGTCCGTCCCGGCCTCGGTGCCCGAGACGGCGACGACGCCGATGCTGGCGGTGACGGACGGGGTGCCCCGGAACACCGTGCGGATGCCGGTGACGAGCCGGTTGGCCGCGGCGTGCGCCACGTCGCCGTCGGTCTCGGGCATCAGGACCCCGGACTCGTCCCCCCCCAGCCGGCCGACGACGTCCGCCTGGCGCACGGCGCCACGCATCGCGTCGGCCACGAGCCGCAGCACGGCGTCGCCGGTGGCGTGGCCGTGCGCGTCGTTGACCGACTTGAAGTCGTCCAGATCGAGGTAGATCAGGGCCAGGGGCCGGCCGTAGCGCCGGTTGCGGCTCAGCTCCTGCGCGAGCTCGTGGGAGAACGCGCGCGCGTTCAGCACGTTCGTGAGCGGGTCCTGGATCGCGAGCTGCTCGAGCTGCGAGTGCGTGTGCCGTAGCTGCGACAGGCCGGCGATGGCCACCCCGACCACCACGAGGTACGCGAGCTCGTTCACGACGCGGTAGTCGAGCAACGTCGTGGCGGGCATCTGGTCGATGCCGACGCTGAAGCGCAGGAGGCTGGTTGCCAAGGCGAAGGCGATGCCCCAGTGCATCCCGTCGTGCCAGGCCGCGAGGAGCACGGGAATCACGAACAGGATCCCCAGCCGCAGCTCGCCCGGCGTCCGCGCATTCAGGAGATACACGCCCCCGACGATGGCGGCCCACCCGAGCAGTCGCACCGCGCGGAGCAGGCCAGCGCGGGCGGCCACCTAGAAGGGGGCCTCGGTGACGTGGTGCGGATCGTCCAGCAGCAGCGCCGGGAGCGTCTCGCCCGCCGCCACGGTGGGCCGGTCTTCGGGGACGATCAGGAGCGCGTTCGCGCGGGTCATGGAGGTGAGGATGCCGGAACCCTGCGGGCCAGTCAAGCGCGCGGTCAGCGCCCCCCCCCCGCCCCCC
>QHTS01000237.1 GCA_003220905.1 Gemmatimonadota bacterium
GTCGTCGGCGAACACTGCGATATCGCGCTCGCCCTCGAAGCGTGGGGCGTTCCGACGATTCGACATCCGTGGCACGTCTGGCGCCGGGGCGCGCAGGCCGCGGTCATGGTGTCGGGCAACGGCTGCGCCCACGTCTACGTCCGTCCGCGGGGCGGGCCTCCGACGCCGCGCAGCGGCACGGCGGTGCCGTCCGATCTGGTTGCGCAGCTCCTGGGGTTGCCGGCCGTTCAACTCGGCGCCTGGCGGGACGGGCACGGCGACGTGGTCGTCGCGAGCGGATGGCAGCGGGCGTGCGTCGGGGTGGACGCCGACGGCGTCCACTACGAGCCGTTGCTGGGCGATCCGCTCGACCTCGGCCCCGAGCGGTGTTCACTGGGAGATCGTGAGCTGCTGGGGCGCTCGCGACGCACCGCGTTTCCAGACGCTCCGCGGCAGCTGGTGCAGCTCTTCAGCTCTGCACGTACTGGTGACGTCGTGCTGGCCGCCGCTCGCGGCAGTGACTTTCGCGAGGCGTGGGAGATTCCCGAGCACCGGGCAGGTCACGGTAGCCTGATTGCGGACCACATGGAGGTCCCGCTGGCGGCGAGCGTGCCGCTCCCCGACGCGCCCATCCGCACGGTGGACCTGATGCCCACGATGCTCGAGACGCTCGGCCTCCCGATCCCGGCAGGCCTGGATGGGATTCCCTTCTCGCGGCTCGCCCAGTCGGGCGTTGCCGCATGACGGGCTTCGCGTCCTCGCTGCTCGTCCGCCGGGGCACGCCGGAGTGGGACGCCGTGCTCCGCGCCACCGGGATCCTGGCGCTGGCCGCGATCTATCCCGCTATCCGGTGGCCCGACGTGGCCGTGCTCGCCGGCTTTGTCTGCCTCACCGTGTTTGTGAGCGGGCCGATCTCGATGGTGCTGCCCGCCGCGTTCGAGCCGATGCTGATGGTGGCCGGACGACTCTACCACCCCCTCCTCGTCACGCTGCTGGCCGTCGCCGGAAACCTCTACATGGATTACGTGAACTACCACGTGTACGGCGCCGTGATGCGGCATCCGCGCCTCGAACCGGCGCGGAGCTCTTGGGTGGTCCGGAAGACGCTTGTGTTGTTCCAGCGGAGTCCGTTCTTCGCCGTCTGGTTGTGCGCCTGGAGCCCGATTCCGTATTGGATCGTGTCGGTCCTCGCGCCGATCTCGCGGTATCCGATGCGGAAATACCTGTTCGCGACGTTCCTCGGGCGCGCCCCCCGCGTCTGGTTCTTCGCGACGCTCGGCCTCGTGATTCCCGTCTCCACCCAAGTTCTCGCCACGTGCACGATCGCGGCGGTCGTGACCGGCCTGGTGGTGGCGCTGCACAGGGGACCTCGCGCCCTGCTGCGGAGCGGCCTCGTCGCGGGCGACAGGCCAGGCGCGGCATGACCGCGCACGCTCGCGCTTGAGATCGGCTTGACGCCATGGGCCTAACGTGTCCCTGGACTTTCGACCGGGAGACACCATGCAGTTCGGGCACCTTGGTATCGCACTCGCGATTGCGTCGCTCGATCCGCGCCCCGAGACGTTCCTGGTGGTTGGGGTAGCGCAATTCCTTCCAAACGCGGATTCACTCATCATCCGGGCCGGTTGGGCGAAGCCCGACTTCCACGGCACGTGGAGTCACAGTCTCATGTTCTGCGGCGCCGTGGGAGCGCTCGCGGTCGCGCTGTTCGGCCCCTGGCTCGGCGGACTGGCGCTCGCGAGCGTCGTGGCGCACGTGCTCGCCGACCTGCCGACCGACACCGGGCTCCCGCTGCTGCTGCCGCTCAGCCGGCGGCGCTTTTCGCTCAATCTCTGGAGGAACACGGGATACTGGGGGCGCGCGATGTACGTCGGCTACTACCGGCAGCCGTGGGCGTGGATCCTCGAGGGCACCGTGTTCGCGGTGGTGGCATGGCGCTACACGGGGCTCTTGGCGTGAAGCTCGTCACGTTCTTCGCGCTCGCGCTGCTGGTGCACGGACCCCTGTCGCCGTTCCTGCCGACGGCGTTCGAGGCGACCCTGCTGTATTACGTGCGCCTCTATCCGGCGTGGTTGCTCGCGCTGGTGGGCACGCTCGGCGCGTCGGTAGCGGAAGGCGTCAACTACCGGCTGGTGGACTGGGCAACGGAGCTCCCGAAGCTGGCGCGGCTTGCGGACCGGCCCGGCGTGCGCCGGAGCGTCGCGGCATTCCAACGCGCCCCGTTCTGGACCACCGCGATCGTGATTTTTTCGCCCATCCCCGACTCGGCGGTACGCGTGTTGGCGCCGTTGGCGCGATATCCGCTGCCCAAGTTCCTGGGTGCGGTCGGGCTGGGACGCTTCCCGCGTCTCCTCCTGATCGCCGGTGTGGGCGGACTCGTTCCCGTACCCACCTGGGCGTTGGTGGGCGGCGGGGTCGCTCTCGTGGGGCTCGCAATGGGGCGACAGCACGTGGCGTCCGCGTTCCGGTGGTTGCGGGCGCGGTACCGCGATCTCTACGCCGTGTCCGTTGGCGGATTCCGTCTCTAACCGGAGTGGACCATGTGGCTCCTCGCCCTGGCCTTGGTCGCCGACACCGTTCATACCTTCTCCCTGGCGCTTTCACCTGCCGAGTCGGTCGCAGTCACCGTGACGGGAACGGGAGACCCCGTGGTCCTGGTGCCGGGCCTGTTCGGCTCCGCGTTCGGCTACCGTGCCGTGATCCCGCTTCTCACCGACGCCGGTTACCGGGCGATCGTCGTGGAACCGCTCGGCATCGGCAGTTCGGCGCGTCCGGAGCATGCGGACTACTCCCTCACCGCCCAGGCCGACCGGATTGCGGCCGTGCTCGATCGGCTGAGCGTGCGGCACGCGATCGTCGTGGCGCACTCACTGGGGGCGTCCATGGCGTTTCGCGTCGCCTACCGGCGCCCCGACCTCGTCGCCGGTATCGTTTCGCTCGACGGCGGGCCGGCCGAGGGCGCCGCCACGCGTGCGTTTCGGCGCGCAATGAAGCTCGCGCCCTGGATCAAGCTGTTGGGCGGCGTGAAACTGGTGCGCAAGAAGATCCGCGGACAGCTGATCCGGGCATCGGGAGACCCATCCTGGGTGACCGAGCGGGTGGTCGACGGGTACACGGCGGGCGCCGCGCACGATCTGGACGGGACCCTTCGAGCGTTTCTTGCCATGGCCGAGCGGCGCGAGCCGGAGCGGTTGCGGCCACATCTCGCCGAGGTGGGGTGCCCCGTCCGCCTGCTCCTCGGGACGGCGACACACGAGGGCGGGGTCAGCGCGGAGGAGGTTGCGATCCTCGCCGCCGCGCTCCCGGTGTTCGTCGTGGACAGCGTGCCCGGGGCAGGGCACTTCATCTACGAGGAGCAGCCTGGCGTGGTGCTCGCGGCCGTGCGACGGGTCCAGGCGTCGTAGGGTCCGTTGCCCCGGGCCTCGCGGGGTGGTTACAATTCCCCGCGCCATGACCAATCGCTTGCTGTTGGGCTTGATCATCCTGGCGGCGACGGGCGATCTGCCCGCGCCCCGGTCCGCGGCAGACACGAACGGCGCCCGTATCTTCCTGGACGACCGGGCCGGCACACTCGTTCTCGACCTGGCGCCGATCGACCTGCCTGCGAACACGCCGCACCATGCGCTCGCGCAGCCGCCGGTCGCGACGCTCGAGATTCCGGAGAGCGGATTCATCTACGGGTTCCGCGCGCAGGTCGTGGACAGCGCCGGGCACGCGCTCCCCGACGAGCTGATCCATCACTTCAATCTCATCGACCCGGATCACCGCGAGCTGTTTCTTCCAATTTCGCGCCGTCTGCTCGCGGCCGGTCACGAGACCGGCACGATCCGTCTGCCGCGTCTCCTCTTCGGCCTGCCACTGAAGCGCGGGGAGCACGTCGTCGCGAGCGCCATGGTCGAGAACCTCACGGCGGCCGCCTTCCGCCGGGCCCGCGTGCGGCTGGTGATGAGCTTCACTCCCGCGAAGCGACCCTGGCCGTTGTTCTCCGCCTCGCCGTGGCAGATGGACGTGGCTTTCCCGGTGGGGGACAAGTCGTTCCCGCTTCCGCCGGGTCGCTCGTCGCGCGCCTACGAGGGCAGCCCCGTCGTGCCCGGCAAGATCGTCGGTCTGGGTGGGCACATGCACGACTACGGGCGCGTGATCGAGTTCGCGGACGTGACGACCGGCGAGGTGATCTACCGGGCCGCGCCCGTGGCGGACTCGAGCGGGCATATCGCGTCGATCCCGATCGCCATGCTGTACGGCTGGACGCGCCTGGGGGTGCACATCGTCCCAGCGCACCGCTACCGCATCGCCGTATCCTACGACAACCCA
>QHTS01000238.1 GCA_003220905.1 Gemmatimonadota bacterium
GAGCAACTCGTCTTCGATCTCGACCCCCAACGCTTGGGCGGACTGGCGGACGGTCGGACGGTCGGACAGGTCGAATGCGCCTTCGATGACCGCCTTCTGCGCACCGGGCCGCACCACATCGCTCGAACCGCGCTCGCCGAGCAGGAGGGCGAGGGCGTCGACGAGCATCGACTTGCCGGCGCCGGTCTCCCCTGTCAGGACGTTCAGCCCGGGAGCGAGGGGGAGCGTGACGTCGGCGATGACGGCGAGGTCGCGGACGCGCAGCTCCGTGAGCACTACTTACGCTCCCGGTCGGAGAGGTCGCCCCACTGCAGCTTCTTGCGCATGCGCGCGAAGAAGCCTTCGGGACCCAGCCGGACCAGCAGCACCGAGTGGGCGGCACGTTTCACGATCAGGCGCTCGCCGGAGCCCATGGTCGTGCCCACCTGACCGTCGAAGGAGACGAGCACATCCTCGGTCCAGGGAGGAATCGGCTCGACGGCGATGGCGGCGTTCGAGGGCACGACGAGGGGCCGGACGGCCAGGGTATGCGGGCAGATGGCCGCCACGACGATGGCGTCCACGCTCGGCACGACGATCGGTCCCCCCGCCGACAGCGCGTACGCGGTGGAGCCGGTGGGCGTAGCTACCACGATGCCGTCGGCCGAGTACTGCCCGACTTCGTCGCCGTCCACCGACACGCGGAGCCGGATGACGCGCGCCACGCCGCCCTTGTGCACCACGGCGTCGTTCAACACGATCGGCTCGGCGCGGCTCCTGCCCTGCTTGTCCTCGATGAAGGGAGCCAGGGCGAGACGCGACTCGGTGGCGTAAGCCCGCCGCACCAGCGCGTCGAGCGCCCAGTCGAGAGTCTGCGAGGTGGCGGTGGTCAGGAAGCCGACCCGACCGAGATTCACGCCGAGGATCGGCGTCGCCGCACCGTTGAGGGTGCGGGCCCCGCGCAACAGCGTGCCGTCGCCGCCGAGGGTGATCAGGCAGTCGAGCTGGGGTGCACGGTGGAGCGACGGGGGCGCGGGCTCGGGCCAGAGCGGCGCGATCTCCTCCTCGGTGTACAGCGTGACCCCGACGGGGGGCGCGACCTGCGCGAGATGCGCGAGGATGTTCTTGAGATCGCGGTAGCTGGGGTTGCCGACGACCCCGACGTTCATGAGTGAGTGAGCGATTCCTCCGCGGCCAGCGCGCGCACCCGCGCCGCGATCCCGGCGCCGGTGAGACCGACCTCGGCGAGCTGCTGCGCGCGGGGCGCGTGCTCGTAGGTGCGGTCGGGAGCGCCCAGCGGGACGACGCGGGCCTCCACGGTGACGAGCACGCGATGGTCGTGCAGCAACGCGTCGAGCAGCTCACGGTCCACCGGCTTCAGGAACCGGCAGTTCACCACCGTGACGTCAAACCCCTCAGCCGCGAGCTCCTGCGCGGCCGCGAGCGCCGGCTGGCACATCGCACCCACCGCGAGCAGCGCGCACTCCCGCCCTTTGCGCAGCACGTCCCAGGTGCCGTAGCGGATGGGTGCCACCTCGGCGGCGGGCGGCGTCTCCCCCGGCGCCTTGTCGCGCGGATAGCGGAGCGAGAACGGCCCGCCGGTGTGCTCGAGGGCGCAGCGCAGCAATCCGATCAGCTCGGCGCCGTCCTTCGGCGCCGTGACCGTCAGGTTTGGCACCGCGAGCAGGTAGGCGATGTCGTACAGGCCCATGTGCGTCTGCCCGTCCTCACCCACCATGCCCGCGCGGTCGAGGCAGAAGATCACGGGCAGCTGCTGGATCGCGATGTCGTGGATGATGCTGTCGTAGGCGCGTTGCAGGAACGTCGAATAGATCGCGAGGACGGGGCGGATGCCCTGCGTCGCGAGTCCCGCAGCGAACGTGGTCGCGTGCGCTTCCGCGATGCCGACGTCGAAGAAGCGGTCGGGCCATTTCTTCTGGAAGATGCCCGTGCCGGTCCCCGACGGCATCGCCGCGGTGATCGCCACGAGCTTGGGGTATTCGCCGGCGAGCTGCGTCAGCGCCTCGCCGAACACCGTGGTCCACTGCGGCGGGCCTGCCTTCACCGGCCGCAGCTCGCCCGTGACCGGGTCGTACGGCGCGCGCGCGTGGTACTTCTCCGTATCGGGCTGCGGCAGCGGGAAGCCTTTTCCCTTCTCCGTGATCACGTGCACCACTCGTGGCCCCTTGAGCGTCTTGACGATCTCGAAGGTCTGCACCATCTGGGCGATGTTGTGCCCGTCGATCGGCCCGAAATAGCGGAAGCCGAGCTCCTCGAACAGCATCCCGGGTGACCAGAAGTTCTTGATGCTCTCCTCCATCGTCTTCGCGAAATCGACGAGCTTCTGGCCGCCGACGATGTGGGAGACGGATTCGATCAGCCCCTTGACCCGCTCGCGGATGCGCACGGTGACCGGGCTCGCGATGATGGAGCCGAGGTACTTGTTGATGGCGCCGACGTTGGGAGCGATCGACATGCCGTTGTCGTTCAGCACCATGATGATGTCGCGGCCTGAATGGCCCGCATTGTTCATCGCCTCGTAGGGGAGCCCGCACGTGAGCGCGCCGTCTCCCACCACCGCGACCACCTTGAACTGCTCGCCGACCAGATCGCGCGCCGCGGCGATCCCGTATGCGGCCGAGAGGCCGGTCCCCGCGTGCCCGGCCCCGAACTGATCGTGCGGACTCTCGGTGCGCCGCAGGAACCCGGACAGGCCGCCCGCCTGGCGCAGCGTCGGCAGGCGATCGTTGCGACCCGTGAGGATCTTCCAGGGGTAGCCCTGATGGCCCACATCCCACACGATCTTGTCGCGGGGCGAGTCGAAGCAGTAGCCGAGCGCCACGGTCAGCTCGACCACGCCCAGGCCGGCGCCGATGTGACCGCGCTGGTCGCGCCCCAGGCGCCTGATGTCTGCGGGACCTACGATCGACTCAAGGAGAGACATTTCCGCGCATTCAGTTTGGCCTGGTGACGATGTAATGCGCCAGCTCCGCCAGCGTAGGAGAAACTAACCCCGCTTGCCGCAAACGGTCTACCGCCCGCGCCGCCAGTCGCTCTGCCTCGGCTCGAGCGGCGCCGACTCCGAGCAGGGTGACGAAGGTCGACTTGGCGAACGCCGCGTCCTTGCCCGCCGTCTTGCCGAGCTGAGCCGAGGTGGCCGTGGCGTCGAGCACGTCGTCGTAGATC
>QHTS01000239.1 GCA_003220905.1 Gemmatimonadota bacterium
CGGCGGGCACGGCCGTGGGAGTGAGCCGGAGCGGGTGGAAGTCGATCCGTGACGCGTAGCCGGACCGCGCACCGAGGATAATCGCCTGGTCCATCCCGCCGCCCGCGGTGCCGACGTAGCGCTCGCCGCGCCCCAGGAGCTCCATCAGCTCGAGCGACGGCATGGTCACCCGGTTCGCGTGCATGATCGCGAGGGCCATGGCCACGACGAGCGCGGACGAGGAGCTCAGCCCCGCGGCGATCGGGAGATCGCTCTCCACCAGGGCGTCGACCCCTCGCAGATCCGGGAATCGTCGCGCCACGGCCCCGACCGCCGCCCTGGCGTAGTTGCCCCAGTCCCCCGCCGGAGCCGGCGGGATGCTCTCGTTCACCGCGAAGGCGCTGGGCGCGAAGCGAGGATCGCGGTTGACGAGGCGCGTCTCTCGATCCGAGCGCGGGTGAAACGCGAGGCGGACGCTCCGGCCGAGGGCCATGGGGAGGACGGGCAGGCCGCAGTAGTCGATGTGCTCGCCGATCAAGTTCACGCGCCCGGGCGCGCGGACCACGTGCATGGGGCCAGGAGAGGCCATAAGCCTTGAAATTATAAAGCGGATCCTTCGCGCCTGCGGCGCTCAGGATGACAGGCCCGCTCGCTCTGAGAGAGGGGGACGGAGGGGACCACCCTCTCCGGAGTCGTTTGCGCGCGGTACGCGCGCGAGCGAAGGATCTTCCCCTCAGAGCTTGTAGGTCTCCTTCGCCAGGTCGTAGGCGAGCGCCCGCGCCATGCGGCGGGCATCGCTCGTATCGATCACATGGCGCGCGACGAGCCCCGCCAGGAAGTTCGCGTCCACGCGGCGCGCCAGATCGTGCCGGGCGGGGATCGAGCAGAACGCGCGGGTGTCGTCGTTGAAGCCGGCGGTCTTGTAGATCCCAGCGGTCTCCGTGGTGCGCTCGCGGAAGCGCCGCATGCCTTCCATCGAGTCGTGGAACCACCAGGGAGGCCCGAGGCGCATGGCCGGATAGTGACCGGCGAGCGGCGCCAGCTCCCGACTGTAGGTGGACTCATCGAGCGTGAAGGCGACGAGCGTGAAGCGGGGATCGTTGCCGTAAGCGTTCAGCAACGGGCGCAGGTTACGCGTGAACTCGGTGGCCACCGGAATGTCCCCGCCGCGATCGGGACCGAACCGTTCGAACAGCGGTCGGTTGTGGTCCCGCAGCGCGCCGGCGTGAATCTGCATCACCAGACCATCCTCCAGCGACAGCCGGGCCATTTCCATGAGGAGGTGGCCCGTAAAGCGCCGTTCGTCCGCCGGTGTCACGTCGCCCTGCCGCGCTCGCTGATACAGGACCTCCATCTCGTTCGGCGGCAGCCAGGTCGTGTAGGGCTCGAGCACCGCGTGATCGGTGGCCGTGGCCCCCATGCGCTTGAAGAAGGTGCGGCGATCCTCCAGGGCGTGCAGGAACTCGGCGTAGTCCACCAGGGGCGCGCCGTGCTCCCGCCCCAGCGCCTCCAGCTCGGCGGGCCAGCCGGGAGCGGCGATCTGGAACACCGCATCGGGGCGGAGGCAGGGGATGACCCGTCCCTTCCACCCGGACTCGCGGATGGCGCGGTGGTGCTCGAGGCGATCGCTGGCCGTGTCCGTGGTGGCGAGGACCTCGATGCCGAACCGCTCGAACAGCGCCCGCGGCCGGAACTCGGGGGAAGCGAGTTTCTCCGTGATTACGTCGTAGATCCGCGGCCCCGTCTCGCCAGACAGCCGGTCGCCCACGCCGAACACCTCGTGCAGCTCGTAATCGAGCCAGGCGCCGGTGGGCGTGCCCCGGAACAGGTAGTAGTGGTCTGCGAACCGCTGCCACACCTTGCACGGATCGGTCTCGACGGGCGCTCCATCCCGGCGCGGCGCCCCCAACGCCTCGAGCGGGACGCCGCACGCGTACAACAGCCGCAGGATGTAGTGGTCGGGCTGGACGATCAGCGCCGCGGGCTCGGGGAAGGGCTCGTCCCGGGCCAGGATCTGGGGATCCACGTGGCTGTGGGGCGAGACGATGGGCAGCCGGCGCGTTTCGTCATACAGCTCGCGCGCGACGCGGCGCACCGCGGGATCGGGATCGAAGAAGCGGTCTCGGTCGAGGACGGCGGTCACGGGCCTACACGGCCGGCGCCCAGCCCGGCGCGTACTCCCGCTGCCAATAGCCCATCGCTTGGTCGTCTCCCTCGATCCGTCCGGACTGGGGGTCGGTGCGGAGCGCGCGCCCCGTCCACTGCGCGATGTTCCCGAGGTGGCACAGCAGCACGCTGGTCGCTCCCTCCTCGATCGGCTGCCGCAGCGCGGCGCCGGTGCGGATCGCGGCCACGAAGTTGTCGATGTGCAGGGCCGTCATGTCGTCGTCGGCGCCGGTGTTGAGGCCGTCCCCAGCCCGTGCGGCGAGGGACGACTTCACCACCTTCTCCTTGAGATCGTACAGCGTGTAGCCGTCGCGGTCGAGCACCACGCTCCCGGCGGTACCCAGAATGGCCGTCCCGCGCGCGCGGCCGTACGTGGTCAGGCCGTTGCAGCTTTGCCCCTGCCAGATGATGGTTTTCCCGCCCGCGAACTCGAACCAGGATTCCTGCGTATCGGGGAACTCCCAGTCGTCCGCGAAGTGATAGCGGCCGCCGACGGACGTGACGCGCGTGGGGTAGCTGACGCCCAGCGCCCAGCGGGCCACGTCGATCTCGTGCGTGCCGTTGTTGCAGATCTCGCCCGTGCCCCAGCGCCGGAACCAATGCCAATTGTAGTGAATGACGTTGTCGCGGTACGGGGTATGGGGCGCCGGGCCCTGCCACAGCTCGTAGTCCAGGTTCGCGGGGACGGACACCGCTTTCCCGCGGCCGATCGGGCCCCGAGTGTTGGCATACCAGGCGCGCGCGAGGTAGGGCTCCCCGATAGCGCCTTCTTTGATCGCCTGCACGATGTCGATCGAGCGGGGCGCGGAGCGCTGCTGCGTCCCCATCTGCACTACGCGTCGGTGTTTGCGTTGCGCCTCGACGAGTAGCTCGCCTTCGCGGGGGTTGTGCCCGCAGGGCTTTTCGAGGTAGACGTGCTTCCCCGCCTGCAGCGCGAGCAGCGCGGCGGGGGTGTGCCAATGGTCGGGCGCCGCGATCACGAGCGCGTCCACGTCCTTGTCCTCGAGCGCCTTGCGGAAGTCGGCGAGCCCTTTGGGAGCCTTGCCCTGGACGCCCGAGACGGCGGAGACGCCCTTGGCGAGCACGAGGGAATCGACGTCGCACACGTAGGCCACTTCGGCGTGGGTCGTCCTGGCGAAGCCGCGCGCGAGGACGGTGCCACGTCCGTTCACACCCATTACGACGACCCTGACCTTCTCACTCGGCGACCGGCGCCGGGAGGAAAACCGCGGCGAGGCTACGAGTCCCAGCCCCGCGGCAGAAGCTGTCTTCAAGAAGTTGCGGCGTCTCATAGATCACGCGCCTTGATATTGCGGAAGTACACCTCGTCGCCGTGGTCCTGGAGTATCAGGTGCCCGCGGCGACGCTCGCCGAACCAGGGGAGCGACCGGTACTTGCTCTTGGCTAGACAAGAGTCCATGCGCGCCGTGCCGAGATCGAACTCGAGCAGCTTCTCGCCGTTCAGCCAGTGCTCGCCGTGCTTGCCCCGGAAGACGAGCTTCGACTGGTTCCACTCGCCCACAGGATGGACATGCGTGGGCCGGGTCGGCGCGACGAGATCGTACAAGGCCCCAGCGCGATGTGTCGCCAGCTTGCCGTCCACGTGCCGGTCATCGTCCAGAATCTGATATTCGAATCCCAGCGCGGCATGGTTCGGCGCCTCCTTGACGGAGAGCTCCTCGGAGACGTTGTACTTGAGGCCGCTGTTCGCGCCGGGTGTCACCTTCCACTCCCAGGTCAGCTCGAAGTCGTCGAACGTGTCTACCGTCATCAAGTCACCGCCGTGCAGCGGCTGCCCGTCCGGCAGCTTCGGGACGTTCCCGCTGGCGATCTTCTTGATGGTCCCGGCGTCGACCTGCCAGTGCGCCGTGGGCACGCTATCGTAGCCCAGCCCGCGCCACCCGGCGAGCGTGCGACCGTCGAACAACAGGCGCCAGCCGGCGGCCCGCTCGGCGGCGGTCAGTTCGTTCGGGCGTGCCCCGGGCGACTCCGAGCTGGTGACGGTTCGCGTCTGGGCGCCGAGCCCGGAGCCGTAGGCCGCCAGGGCGAGGAGCCACCATCGAGCGTTGATCATATCCAGTTCACTCCGCTGAGACTCACAGGTTGCCGCGCTTCAGCTCCCCCACCGCGTAGTCGCAGGCGCGCGCGGTGAGCGCCATGTAGGTAATCGAGGGGTTCACGCACGACGAGCTGGCCATGCACGCGCCGTCGGTCACGAACAGATTGGGGACGTCGTGCGCCTGGTTGTGCGCGTTGAGCACCGACGTTTTCGGGTCGCGTCCCATCCGGGCCGTACCCATCTCATGGATGCCCAGCCCCGGCTCGGCGCCGAGCCCGCCCTCTCGATGGGCGTCATAGGTGCGCACGTCCTTGACCCCCGCAGCTTCGAGCATTTCGCCGGCCGACGCGGCCATGTCCTTCCGCATGGCGAGCTCGTTGTCGCCCCACGTACAATGGATGCGGAGCACGGGGATCCCGAACTCGTCGGTTTGATCGGAGAGCGCCGCGAAGTTGTCCTCGCGCGGCAGGCATTCGCCGAACCCCGTCATGTCCATCGACCAACCGCCCGGCTCTTGCAGCCGGTGCTTGAGCTCCACACCGAACCCGGCCTCGCCGCCTCCCCGACCCCAACCCTCCCGTCCGGCACCGCCCTGATAGCCGAAGCCGCGCACGTAGTCGCGGCGCGAGGCATCGTCACCCAGGTTGCGGAAGCGCGGGATGTAGATGCCGTTCGGACGGTTGCCCTGGTAATAACGGTCCAG
>QHTS01000032.1 GCA_003220905.1 Gemmatimonadota bacterium
GAACGACCAGCGCAGGTCGGCACCGTGGTCGTCATGACCGCGCAGCACGATGCGATCCCCTTCGGCTCCCCCTTCCATCCGGACGGCCGCGCCGAAGGCGGGCGCCGCAAACATCACCGTCCATTTGTCGGTCTTGGGGTCGACGAACCGGACCCCCGTGACCATTCTTCGCTCGTCGTTCGAGCCAGGCTTGGGGTAGCCTAGAAAGATGTCCTGCAACGCGTAGCCGTCGAGGATCCATCCGAAGAGAACCTCGCCGCGCGAGTGGCGAACGCTGCCGTCCTCGGCGATGAACGAGTAGTCGGCGTCCCACGTCCCCACGAAGCGCCCGAAGAGATCCGCGTGGTGGCCCAGCGAGGCGTGCGGCCCCAGAGCCGGAAGAACGGCGATCATGTCGCGGCGGGGGTCGGCTCCCGCCTTGCCCGTCCTTGCTTCATCGGCGGCGCTTTGTGCGCACGCAACCACGATCGCTCCTGTCGCGACGGCGGCCATCCACCGAGACACCTTGCCAAAAGACCTCATGGTGGTCCCTCCTTCCCGAGTTCCCTGGCGCTGCCGTTCCCTAGTGGCGCGGCGCACCGCTCCATAGTATTTCGCGTGTGGACACCGCACGCTTGAAGGTTCTTGCGCGTGAACAGTCCGACGCGCCGCACACGCGGAGGGTGCTGTTCGAATCGCTCGGCATCTCCGCCGTCGATTTCCGTTGCCAGGCCCATGTCGCGGCCGAGGGCGGTGAAGAGCCGAACCCGACGCACAGCATCGTGCTCGTGCGCAGCGGTGTGTTTCGGCGCACGGACCAGCGCGAGACCGTGCTTGCCGATCCCAACCATGTGCTGTTGTTCAACGCGGCGGAGCCGTACCGTTATGCTCATCCCCTCCCGGGCGGGGACGCCTGCACGATTCTCACCGTAGAGACTCATCGCGCGTTGGAGCTCGTTGCCAGCCACGCCCCGGCGGACGCCGAGCATCCGGAGAGACCGTTCCGCCGCGGCCATGGTCTAAGCTCGCCGCGCGCGGTGTGGCTTCACTGGGAGTTTCTGAATCTCGTCGCCCGCAAGGCTGGCAGGCTCGCGCTGGAGGACTCGCTCGCCGAGCTGGCTAACGAAGCGGTCGGTTGCGCCTACGGCGCGCCGCTTCCGAGCCGGCGCGTATCCCCGCCCGCACATCGGCGAAGGCGCGACTTGGTCGAGGCCGTGAAGCTCATGATCAGCGAACGCCTCGAGAGGCCGCCAAGCCTCACGGAGCTGGCTGACGTACTCGGCTGCTCACCCTACCATCTGTCTCACACGTTCCACGGCACGGCCGGCCTCAGTCTCCGTGGCTACGTCAGGCGGCTGAGGGCACGGGTCGCCGCCGAGCGCCTAGCCGCCGGCGCGAGCCACTTGACGGCGTTGGCCCTGGATCTCGGCTACGCGGATCACAGCCACTTCACGAACTCGTTCAGGCGCGAGTGGGGCGTTTCACCGTCGACGTTCCGATCGAGGTTGGTCACAACGAATCCCGGGAAGCGCCATCCCGCACAACGCGCTTGCTACTTCACAGGATTGGGCGCCGGTCATCCCGGGATCGCCCGGACTTGGTCCGGGACGTACCGCACTTTTCCATTAGCAGATTCATTCACGAAGCCGGTGTGGTGATGTTCGTGGTTGCTGCAGTGCTCGTTCTTGCCTTGGTGATGACCGTTTTGTGACGCAGCTGCTGCCTAACACGCGCTCGGAGCTGGCGGGCGCGGCCGAGTAAGGTAGAATGCCATTTGTGCGCCGCCCGACTGCGTCGGGCGGGTGGGCGCCTGGGGCGCCCACGGGCGTAGCGCCCGCAAACGAGAACAAAGGCCATGATGGCATTCGTCGTCGATCGTTATAAAACCAATAGCGCAGTACGTCTCGCCGAAATGCCGGAACCGGAAGTCCGGGACGATGATGTACTGGTCCGAGTCCACGCAGGCAGTTTCAACCAGCTGGATTCCAAGATTAGGGACGGCGAGTTCAAACTTTTCTGCACGGGGATCTGTATGCGCTGCCGTTCGAAGCAGGATCTGGTCGACAGCTTCACGCGGACCCTTTTCAAGGGAGTCGCGGCGAAGGGGTCCTCAATATGAAGCATCTCAACATCGCGACGTCGTCCGGGATAGTGTGGCTGATGCTGGTTTGCCACTTCGGTGCTGCCCTTATCGCGCTCGTGGCGGGGAGCATCGCCCTCTCCGTCACCAAGGGAGGACGCCTCCACAAGCGGAGCGGCATGGTGTTCACGTGGGCGATGATCACAACCGGCGTTCTCGCCGCCGTGATCTCGGCGTACGAAGGCAAATCGGTCGTCGGCGGCGTTTTCGCTGCCTATCTGGTCTTCACGGCAGCAACGACGGTCAACCCCCTGCCAGGCGCCGGACGAGGCCTCGACGTCGCACTCATGATCCTCGCGTTTACGCTGGCAGCGGTCTCTTACGCCAACGGTGTGGTTGTCTGGCAGCAACCCGGCCACATGTTCGCCGGCGTTCCAGCCGGCATGATTTTTTTCATCGCTACCATCTGCCTGCTCGCGGCGTTCGGCGACTTGCGGATGATTCGCGAGGGCGGCCCGCGAGGCACACGACGCCTCACGCGCCATCTGTGGCGCATGTGTTTCGGGCTCTTCATCGCGACCGGGTCATTCTTTCTCGGGCAGATGCAGTTCGTTCCCGCGCCGATTCGCGTGGTGCCATTGCTTGTTGTCCTCGCTGTCGCGCCGCTTTTATTCCTCATGTACTGGCTGTGGCGCGTGCGGCTGCGCGGTCGCCTGAGCGGCCTGATATTCGCGGACTAAATGCCCGCGCTATGCGCTACCTCAAGGGAGTGGGAGCGAAGCCTTCATGAGCATGCCACAGGAACGCCGCGCCGCGGTTGCGCTGCTGATCGGCGTCGTTGCGCCGCTCCTCTTCATGGGGATGCACCCCACCGGAGGAGACATCACGAGAGGAGGCGCCCGGCTCGTCATGATCAACCATTTGGTGCATGGCGTTGCGCTCGCCGCTCAGCCCGTCGTTTTTCTGGGCCTGCTCGGGCTGTGGCGCTCGTTGCGCTCCGACGTCGCGACCGCGGCGCTGGTGTTTTACGGTTTTGGGATTGTGGCGATTCTCTCGGCCGCTACACTGAGCGGATTCGTTGCCCCCGACGTCGTCGCGGACCGTGTGCTCCTCGGCTATACCGGCCAGCTCAATCAAGGCTTCGCCAAGGTCAGTGTGGCCGCGATAGGTGCGAGCCTCATCCTGTGGGGCGTGGCGCTGTGGGCGACCCGAGGGTTTGCCCGGCTGCCGGCAGCGGCCGGCGTGATCATCGGCGCAGTGCTGGCGCTTGGGGTTTTGACCGGATGGCTTAACCTGACCGCGAGTGGCATTGTGATCGTCACGCTGCTGCAGGGGAT
The DNA here is from genome assembly GCA_003220905.1 of Gemmatimonadota bacterium. Classification (GTDB taxonomy): domain Bacteria; phylum Gemmatimonadota; class Gemmatimonadetes; order Gemmatimonadales; family GWC2-71-9; genus AG41. The sequence continues at coordinate 3,397 of QHTS01000032.1, forward strand.
ATGGATCATCTTGGTCGCAGCGCATCTACTTCGGGAGGGCTCCAATGGCCGTAACGTCTAAGCGAGAACGAGCGCTGCAGGTCGTGCTGGTGGTGTTGGGTCTGTTGACGGCCGTCGCCAATATCTATCCGCTGGTGACCTCTCTCCTGGCCGGGCTGCGCCCGACTGGCGGGACGACAGCGCCGATGTTCTATACTATTTTGGCGACGCTCGGCGTTTTCTTGGTGCTTGCGGCACGGAACCCCTCCGCGCATCGCAGCTTGATTGCGTACGCCGTATGGTCCAGTTTCGCGCATACGGCGGTCATGGCGCTGATGGCGATTCAACTGCCCAACAAACGTGGCGAGCTGCTGGCCGGCGTGGCCGTGACCGGCCTGTCGGCCGTGCTGCTGTTCGTGCTCGTGATTCCGCGGACCACTGAGATCCGACCGGGTACCTACGTGTTCTATGACGCGAGCAGCCTCGCGGCGAAGCTCTGCGACGAGGCGGACTGCGCGCTGCGCGTGCTCACCACGGTCGTCAGCACCGCGGTGCCGGGCCAGTGCGTGATACGCCGGGTCAAAAACGTTCTCGAGCGATCAGACGGTCGGTGCCGGAACGTTCGGCCACTTCATCGGGCGGGGGCGCCCCTGGACCATGCGCAAACTGAATGAGGAGCACGGTTACGTCGATATCGATGAGCCGGTGCGCGTGGGAGAGAGAGTCTGGGTAGTACCGAGCCACTGTTGCGCGACGGTGAACTTGCACGACGAGATCTGGTACGGCCGCCGAGGCAGAGTGGAAGGAAGCTGGAAGGTCGCGGCACGTGGGAAGGTACGCTAGCGCTTGCCAAGACTGTTGAGGGCGACCGCTTGGCGAACCAGCGTCTTGAAGGCGGACGCGTCAACTGTTTCTCCTTCGTGAATGTCGATCGCGCGGCGTACGTTTCCGTCGAGGCTCGAGTTGAAGAGGCGGGCCGGATCCTTCAGAAACGCGCCCTTGGCGAAGGTAAGCTTCACGGCATTCTTGTAGGATTCGCCGGTGCAGATGATGCCGTCGTGCGACCACACCGGAGTGCCCGGACTCTTCGGTTTCACCCACTTCCACTCCTCGACGACGTCCGGGTCGGCTTGCTTGATGAGCTTGCGCATTCTCCTGAGAGTTTCCTCGCGCCAGTCGCCGAGCTCGGCGATTCTTTGCGAGATCAGCTGCGATGCCGACTGGCCTTGACTCGCGCGCGACTTTTTCATGGTCTCACCCTCGAGGGGTCTCAACGCCGAACTGCTTTGCATACTCCGCGTGCAGTCGCTGCCAGCCAGCGAACTTCATCGCCTCGGGACCAACGATGCGGCCGATGGGGGTTCCGCTGAGCAGATGATCCAGAACATCGAAGCAAAGGTGCCACCCGGCAGCACCCATCGCGATGAAGCGGCGATCGATGTTGGTCCACAGCGTCAGGCGCGTGCCGCCACCAACGGCTTCGAGTTGCCACCGCATATCGAAGCCACCCCAGTTGTACTCGAGCACCTTGGGAGCGTCGGCTCGCGTCACCGTTGTTTCGGTGACGTGCGGCGTTGGCGCTCCCACCGTGGTGAGCTGCACCGTGGTTCCAACCGTGCCCAGGCTCCCATCGGCGTCGAAGGGCGCCCACTCGCGCAGCTGCGCCGGGTCGGTAAGCGCCTGCCAGACTTTTTCCGGCGAGTGACGCAGTTCTCTGACGAGAATGAGCGTCCACTTGTCTCCGTCCTTTCGTACCTGCGCGCCGCTGGCCGGACCCGGTGTGTACTGCTCGCGATCGATCATCTGTCCTCCTACGCGTACCGACCGTAAGCCACGAAGGCCGACAGCAGCCCCATCACGACCGCCCAGACCATCGGGTTGGTAGCGGCGAGTTTGAGCGAATACCGCGCGTACAGCCCGGCGAGGGCCAGGGTTTCCAGCGCGAGCGCCGCGGCCGCGAGCGGGGTCAGGATCGGCATCCACTGCGCGGCGGCGGGGACGACCAGCAGGACGGCGCCCAGCATCTCGAGCACGCCGAGCGCGCGCCATCCGCCGCGCGAGAGCGCGCGCATATAGTTCGCGAGCTCGTCGAACTTGAACACTTTGTATGACCCCCCCGCGAGGTAGAGCAGGGCGAGCCCGATCTGGAGGACCCACAAGAGGACGTTCATCGTTTTCTCCTTGTCTTCTCTTTCGTTGGTGTCGACTGGTCCATGCGGTCGAGGTGGCGCTCGAGCGCATCGACACGCTCGGACCAGAACCGACGGAACTGATCCAGCCAGTCATCAATCTCCTGGAGTGGCTCTGGCTTCAAACG
>QHTS01000240.1 GCA_003220905.1 Gemmatimonadota bacterium
CGAATGCGGAAGACCGACTCGATGGCGTTCGCGGGGGTGGCGCTGCCTTCGACCAGCATTTGCAGCTGATCGCTCGTGAGCGGCGCCGCGGCGCCGAGCAGGTCGAACGCACGGGCGGCCGCCCGCGCGAGTGCGAGCGGCACGTGCACGAGCGGGCGGGGGTGGCGGGTGGCCCGCCCGATCGCGCGGAGGAATTCCTCGTAGGTCAGGACCTGTGGCCCGCCCAGCTCGAACGCGCCCGAGAGCGCGGGCTGTTCGACCGCGAGCGCGAACGCGAGAGCGACGTCCTCGACCCAGACGGGCTGCGTGGGGAAGCGGCCGTCGCCGAACACCGGCACGATGGGAGACCAGCGGTGCAGCAGGGCGAGGGCGCGGATCGGCGCGCTCTCCGGGCCACTGATGATCGACGGCCGGACGACGGCGTGCGACAGACCCGAAGCGCGGACCAGCTCCTCGGCGTGCCATTTCGTTCGATGATACGGCGTCGCCCCAGGCGCGTCCCGCGCGCCGACGGCGCTCATGTGCACGAACCGCTCCACGCCGGCACGGCGCGCCGCCTCGACCACGCGGCGCGTGCCTTCCACGTGCACGGCGTGAAAGGTGGCGCGGCCCGTTTCGACGATGATGCCGACGAGGTGAACGACGGCGTCCGCGCCACGCGTGAGCGTCGTGAGCGCCGCCGCGTCCGCCAGGTCGCCGAGGACGAGCTCGACACCGTGGGTCTCGAACGTCCGCGCCTGGAGCGGGCTGCGCACCAGCGCTCGGACCGCATGTCCCCGGCGCGCCAGCACCGTGGTAATGTGCCGTCCCACGAACCCGGTGGCGCCGGTGACGGCGATCAGCACGAACGGCCCCGGTCAGGTGGACGCTGTGCCGCCGTCGTCAAGGAACACGAGCGTGCGGCGCCGCGCGACCACCGAGGCCAGTGCCTCGTAGACCTTGGGATCGAGCACCGTGCCGGCAAGATCGGCCGCCCGCTGCACCGCCTTTTCGGCGGTCATCTTCTCCTGGTAGGCGCGCGACGTGCTGAGGGCGTCGAACACTTCGGCGGCGCCGATGATGCGGGCGCCGATCGGGATCTCCTCGCCGCGCAGCCCGTCAGGATAGCCCGTCCCATCCCACCGCTCGTGGTGGTGGCGCACTGCCGGGATGATGTCGCCAAGGTGCGAGAGCGGCGCGAGGATCTGGGACCCGATGACGACGTGCTGCTTGACGTGCTCGAACTCGTCGGGGGTGAGCGCACCCTGCTTGTTCAGGACCGATTCGCGCGTCCCGATCTTGCCGATGTCGTGCAGCCGGCCCGCGACCCGCACGTGCTCGACTTCCTCCTCTGGAATACCGAGCTCGTGAGCAACCGTGGCGGACAGGTCGGCCACGCGGGCCGAATGTCCTCGCATATAGGGGTCTTTCGCCTCCAGGGCGTTCACGAGGGCTTCGAGCGTCGCGATCGAAAGCCGCTCCAGCTTCATGCGCTCCCGCTGGAGCTCCGCGGCGCGCGTGCTGACCTCTTCCTTGAGCCACTGATTCAGCTGGCGGTTCTCGAGGAGCATCTCGCGCCGCTTGAGCGCCCGCTGGACCGCCCGTCCCAGGTCGGCGAGCTCGATCGGCTTCGTGAGGTAGTCCATGGCGCCCCGCTGCATGCACAGCGCGGCGCTGGTCGCGTCGTTCACGGCGGTGAGCATGAGGATCGCGAGCTCGGGCTCGATCTCGATGGCCTGCGGCACGAGGTCGACCCCGCTGGTGCCGGGCATGCGGATGTCACACAGCATGAGCGCGATGCGGTGGCGCCGGAGCTGCTGCAGGGCTTCGTCACCGGTGCCTGCGGCGTACACTTCGTATTGCTGTTGCATGAGGAACTTCTTGAGGGCGTTCCGAATGGGCTCCTCGTCGTCCACGACGAGGATCTGGACGGGCCCCGCCACGTCGGCCACTCAGGACTCCTTGGGTGATTCCGTCATGAAAATGGCGCGGGCCGGTCCGTCTGGATAGCCCCGCTCGCGCGAGAAAACGCCGCGGCTCAAGTGGCGGCGACGAACGTGACGTCCACGGGAGCCGAGAGCAATCCCGCCCCGTGGGCGCGAGCGAGCAACTCGGCCACCGCCTGCCGGCCGGTCGGGCCGTAATCCACCGTGTACGCGTTCACGTACATCCCGACGAACCGGTCGATGCGCGAGGCGTCGAGGCCGCGGCTGTAGGCCGTCGCGTGTGCGAGGGCCTCGGCGCGGTGGGCGAGTCCGTACTGAATACTGGCCTTGAGATCGCGGGCGATGTCCCGCATCAGCGCGTCTCCCAGGTCGCGGCGCACGACGTTGCCGCCGAGCGGCAGCGGCAGTCCCGTCTCGTCGTGCCACCATTCGCCGAGGTCGGCCCACAGGTGCAGCCCGCGGTCGGCATAGGTGAGCTGCCCCTCGTGAATGAGGAGCCCCGCCTCCGCGCGGCCCGCCGCCACGTACTCCTCGATCTGATCGAACGGCACGACGATGTGGCGCGCCGCCGGCTGGTACAGCTTGAGCGCCAGAAACGCCGTGGTGAGCTCGCCCGGGACCGCGATGCGCAGGCTCCCCGCACCGAGCGCCGCCCGCGGATCGACGGGACGCGGGACGCGGGCCACGATCCGTGGCCCATAGCGGTCGCCGATGCTCGCTCCGTGGGCGAGCAGCGCGTAGCGATCGGCGAGGTAGGCGTAGGCGTGCAGCGACACGGCCGTTACTTCCAACTCGCCGGCGAGGGCGCGCCGGTTCAACGACTCGATATCGCCGAGCTCGTGCACGTATCGGCGGTCACCGGTGTCGATCCGCCCGGCGGCGAGCGCCCAGAACATGAACGCGTCGTCCGCGTCCGGGCTGTGCGCCAGATGGATCGTCCGCGGACCGTTAGCCGCCACGCGTCGCCTTCGCGGCGGCCGCCGCCGTTGCCTGCCGGTGGAACGCATCGAGATTCTCCGCGTGCTCGCCGTACTCGGGCCGCTGGCGCGTACGCTCGGCCGCCTCGTGCGTGAGGAAGTCGCGGTAGGCGCGTCGTGCCCCCGCGGTGTCCCGCTCGAGCTCGAGCCCCCGGGCCCGCAGCATGAACGCGAAGAGGTGCGTGGGCACGGCCCGGCGGATGGTGTCCGCCTGGGCCAGGGCCGCCGCCGCGTTGCCGCTGGTCAGGTCGAGCACCCCGATGTGGTAGCGGGCATCGACGTCGAGCGCCGGCAACATGGCGTACGCCTGGAGCGCCATGGGCAGGAAGAACTCCGCGCTGTCCGCCTTGCCTTGCGTGTGCAGCGTCATGACGCGGTTGTAGAGACGGGTGGCGCGCTCTTCAGGCGACATCTGCGAAATATCGGGAGCCGGGAGCATGGAGGGAGCCGGGAGCCGGGAGCGGGGCGCCGTTCGCAAGGCGATCAGCGTGATCAAGGCGCCAACCGCCGCCCCCGCCACGCCCCAGGGAAGGCCGGCCCGCCACCCGGATGTATGCGTGCCGCCCACCTGGGCACCGCACTTGTGACAAAACCTCGCTGTGGCGGCGAGAGGCGCTCCGCACGAGTGACAGTTCATTGCGGCCGGAATCTAACTGGCAGGAATCTGGGGGGCAGCGTACTGTAGTCTGGTGAGCCGCGATCTCGCTCCATGAGCGCCACGTTCCCGGGACACGACCGCGCCAAGCACATGGGCGAGCTGAAGCGCGGCGATGAACGGTGGGACGTGTTTATCGAGATGCAACCCGACGCCGAGGTGGGTGCCGTGCGCGGGCGTGTGCACTTCGTGAACGGGGAGCGCCGCCGCACCACGAGCTGGATTTTCCTCGAGCTGTCGGAGCGCGAGGTCCAGGAGCGCTTCGGGGAATTTTCGGCCGTGGAGCTCTGGCACTTCGTGGCGGCACTGGACGGCTGACGCATTGCGTGGAAAACCCTGCATTTTGTGCACATTTCCGTTCGCACTGATGCAGGGGAAGCCGCGTAGGGCATCGATCGGTTGATGTGTGTTGCGTCGGTGACACGAAATGGTTGACACCTCGCAACGTCCCCTGTACCTTCCCGCATGCCCGGGCCCGCGTCGTTCGTGGCATCGTCCGTGCGTTCCCCTCTCGAGGACCGTTCTAGGAGACCGATCTTATGACCGCGACGTTGGGGCCCACTACATCTGCTTCCGGGGCGAAGGCCGCGAGCGGCGCTTCGCCCGCGGACGTGGTGCGGAAGGCGAAGGAGGCCGGCGTGCAGGTGGTGGACCTGAGGTTCACCGACCTGCCGGGCACGTGGCAGCACTTTTCGATCCCGCTGAAAGAGCTGACGGAAGACCTGTTTGCCGAGGGGATCGGGTTCGACGGCTCCTCGATTCGCGGATTCCAGGCCATCAACGAGAGCGACATGCTGCTGTTCCCGGATCCGGCGAGTGCCTTCGTCGATCCGTGCCTCGAAGTCCCGACCCTGTCGCTCACGTGTGACGTGTCCGACCCGGTGACGGGCCAGCGTTACTCGCGCGACCCGCGCTACGTGGCGCAGAAAGCGGAGCAGTACCTGGTCAAGTCGGGAATCGCCACGACCGCGTATTACGGGCCCGAGGCGGAGTTTTACATCTTCAATTCGGTACGCTTCGACCAGAATGCGCACGAGGGCTACTACCACATCGACTCCGAGGAGGGGATCTGGAACTCGGGGACGAACGGGAGCCCGAACCAGGGGCACCGGCCGCGGCACAAGGAGGGCTACTTCCCGGTGCCGCCGGTGGACCGGCTGCAGGACCTGCGCTCGAAGATCATGCTGGCGCTGATCGCGTCGGGTGTCGACGTCGAGGTGCACCACCACGAGGTGGGCACGGCGGGTCAGACCGAGATCGACATGCGGTTTACGACGCTCGGGCGCATGGCCGACCAGGTGATGATGTACAAGTACATCGTGAAGAACGTGTGTCACCAGCACGGCTACACCGCGACGTTCATGCCCAAGCCGATGTTCGGGGATAACGGGTCGGGGATGCACGTGCACATGAGTCTGTGGAAGGACGGGACGAACCTGTTCTTCGACCCCAAGGGGTATGCGCTCCTGTCGGATGCGGCGCGCTGGTACATCGGGGGGCTGATCAAGCACGCGTCGGCGCTGCTCGCGTTCGCGGCCCCGACGACCAACAGCTACCGGCGGCTGGTGCCGGGCTACGAGGCGCCGATCAACCTGATCTACTCGCAGCGCAATCGTTCGGCGATCTGTCGCATCCCGGTGTATTCCAAGTCGCCGAAGGCGAAGCGGGTGGAGTTCCGGGCGCCCGATCCGTCGAGCAATCCGTACCTGACCTTCGCGGCGCTGCTCATGGCGGGCCTGGACGGCATCAAAAACAAAATCGAGCCGCCGAAGCCGATGGATGTGGACTTGTACGACCTCGAGCCCGAAGAGCGCAAGCATGTGAAGAACACGCCGGGCTCCCTGAACGAGTCGCTCGCGGCGCTCGAGACGGACCACGCCTTCTTGCTCGAGGGCGGGGTGTTCACGCCCGACCTGATCGAGACGTGGCTCGCCTACAAGCGCGCCAAGGAAGTCGATCCCGTGGCGCTGCGGCCGCATCCGTACGAGTTCTTCCTGTATTACGACGTGTGACGGCGGAGGGCGGTAGGGGACGGTAAAGGGCGGTAAAGGGCTGTACAAGACCCCTACCGCCCTTTACCGTCTCTACCGCCCATGACCGTCGGACTCCAATGACCGCCACTGCCGCAGACACCCGCGACATCCTCGACGAGCTGAAGAAGCGCCGCGTCCGGTTCCTGCTGCTGCAGTTCACCGATCTGTTGGGCGTCAACAAGGCGGTGGAGGTGCCCGCTTCCCAGTTTGAGAAGGCGTTGGCAGGCGAGGTGACGTTCGACGGCTCGGCGCTCGAGGGGTTTGCGCGCGTGGAGGAGGCCGACGCCCTGCTCGTGCCGGATCTCGCGAGCTTCCGCGTGTTTCCGTGGGACAGTGGGGGCTCGGATGGGGCCGACAGCGCGGCCGGCGCGGGAGGGGTCGTGGCGCGGCTCATCTGCGACATCCGCTACCCGGACGGGCGACCGTTCGAGGGATGTCCGCGCACCACCTTGAAACGGCAGATCGAGCGGGCCACCAAGTTGGGCTTTACCATGCGCGTCGGGTGCGAGGTGGAGTTCTTCATCTTCGAGCAGAGCGAGCGCGGCGAGCCCACGACCCGCACGCTCGATGCCGGCAGCTACTTCGATCTCGTCCCTGTGGACCGCGGGGAGCAGGCGCGCCGCGTCATCGTGACGGCGCTGGAGGAGATGAAGCTGAGCTCCGAGGCGTCCCATCACGAGGTGGCCCGAGGCCAGCACGAGATCGACCTGGGATACGCGGACCCGCTCACAATGGCCGACCATCTCGCGAGCCTGCGCTTCGTCGTGCGAACCATCGCGGTGCGACACGCCCTCATCGCGACCTTCATGCCCAAGCCGCTGTACGGGCGCAACGGGTCGGGGATGCACACACACCAGTCCCTGGTCGCTAAGGGGAAAAACGCGTTCTTCGACCCGCGGGGGCCGATCCAGCTCTCCGAGGTCGGCCGCTGGTACATCGGCGGGCTGCTGCGGCACGCGCGCGGCTACTGCGCGGTGACGAATCCGCTGGTGAACTCGTACAAGCGCCTCGTGCCCGGGTACGAGGCCCCGGTGAACGTCTCCTGGTCCACACAGAACGTGTCTCCTCTCATCCGGGTGCCGGCACAACGCGGCGAGGCCACGCGCTGCGAAAACCGGATGCCCGACCCCTCGGCGAATCCTTACCTCGCGCTCGGCGTGCAGCTGGCCGCCGGTCTGGACGGCATCCAGGAGCGGATCGATCCCGGGGAGCCCGTGAACAAGAACATCGCACGCATGTCCTACCGGGAGCGCCGCCGCTTCCGCATCGACGACCTGCCGCGCGATCTGCACGAAGCGCTCGACTACTTGGAGAAGGATGAGGTGATCCGCGAGGCGCTGGGCGACCACATCTGCGAACGCTACCTCGACGCAAAGCGCGAGGAGTGGCAGGAGTACATCGGACAGGTCAGCGAATGGGAGCTGAATCGGTACCTTGGGCAATACTAACGACGTAGCACGAAGACGTAGCACACGACGACGTAGCACGAAGACGTAGCACGAAGACGTAGCACAAAGACGTAGCACAAAGACGTCGCGCGAAGGCGTAGCACGAACACCGTCGTCACCTGTCCGGCGGCGGGTGAGCGATCAAGCGCCCGAGCGTCTTGATGACAAGGGCGACCCGACCCTCGATCTCGTGAATGGCATGCGCATGGACCGGGTCGAGCGCCGCCGCGACCCGCAGCTGCGTCAGCGTCTCCTGAGCCGACCCCCTAGCGTACTGCAGGAACCGGCGGAACTCGGGTATGCTACCCCGGCCGCAGGCCTCCGCTATGTTTGAGCTGACGGAGAGCGCGGCCCGGACGAGCTGATCCGCCCGCGACGCGGCTCCCGGTCCGGATAGCTTGCTGCTCAAACGAGCTATCTGGACGGAGACCTCCACGGCGACCTCGTGTACCCACAACCGACGAGCATAAGCGCGCAGCGTCATGGCGAACCACAATAGCACGGGGCCTAGCTGACGGTGGCATCCTTTTCACGCCTCCGCGCGACGTTTTTGTGCAACGCCGTCGCGCGACGCTTCTGCTCGACGCTGTTGCTGTTCCTGTGCCTCGCCTGCGATGGTGTGTCGCGCCCCGACGACACCCTGGGCCTCCAAAGCTCCGCCCGCTGGGAATGGCATGGGCGTCTGGTCGTGCAGGGTGACTCCACGCTCACGCTCGTTCGGATGGCGATCGACACGATGCACGGCGGCGGCGACGTGGCCCTCGCCCGGTTCGACTTCAATCCCGCCGTCGGGGAGGGAGACGAGTACTCGCTCACTCTCGCGTTGGACCTGGGGCGCGCGCGCGACCTGCGGCAGAACGTGCCGTACCCGCTTGGCCCCCCGCCCGCGCGCCTTCCCGCGTACGCCACCGTGACGTGCCTGTGCCGCCCCCTGAAGCCGGACTCGGTCCGGGGCACGTTCACGCTCGCGACGCGCGGCCTGCGGCAGATCACCGGCCGTGTGGACGCGACCCTGTACTTTACGGAATGGAACGACGCCGCTCGCCACGTGACCTATTCGCTGCACCAACGCATTGACTTGGTCAAGTAGGGCGGTCGGGCGGGCGGGCGGACAGGCGGTCGGCATCGTGCTCGGATTGCTGACCGCCCGACCGCTGGACCGCCTGACCGCCCAGTCCGTCCCCCCCACGATCGACACCATCATCGTCGTGAACCGCAATGTGTTCGATCTCCAGGAGGCCGATGCGCCCAGCTTCATCGCCCGCCTCGCGAACCGGCTGCACGCGCGCACGCGTGCCGGCGTCATCCGTAGTACGCTGCTGGTCAACCCCGGGGACCGCTACGACTCGGCGCGGGTCGCCGAGAGCGAGCGGGCGTTGCGCAACCTGTACGTCTTCAGTCGCGTGCGGATCGATACCACGCGCCTCGACGGCCGCCTGGCGCTCCGCGTCGCCACCACCGACGGCTGGAGCACGAAGCCGCAGATCGGCTACTCGTCCGCGGGCGGGGACGTCACGTGGATGGTCGGCCTCGTGGAAGACAACCTGTTCGGCACCGCGACGTCCCTGACCGCCGTGTACAACAAGACGCCCGACCGCCGCATCTTCGATCTCGGGCACGTGAACCCCCACTTCTTCTCGCGCCGTGGTTGGCTGCAGGCCAAGTACAGCAACAAGTCGGATGGCAACCGTGGCACCTGGCTGGTGGGAGTGCCGTTCTACGAGACTGCCGCGCGGCGTGCGTTCCTCACTGACGGCGAGGCGGCGTCGGAGCGGGTGCTCGTCTTCCGGCGTGACACCTTGGGGCGCAGTGTCGTAGACACGGTGGAGCGGCGCGCCCTGCGCGTGGGAATCGCCGCAGCGTTCGCCCCGCGCGCGACCACGGAAGGGTACCTGCGGCTTTGGCTCGCGGGCCAGTGGCGCCGCGAGAACTTCGATTCCGTTGGCACGACCGCGTTCCGGCGCTCCCTGTTCGGCACGGTAGGGGTCGGAATGGACGTCGGGCATGTGCGCTTCCAAGTGCTCGAGCGGTTCAACTCGTACGCCCGGCGTGAGGACGTGGACATGTCGCAGCTGGTTCACGTCGGTGTGTGGGCGGCACCCCGCGCGTGGGGGTATCCGTCCGGCGAGGCGGGCGTCGGGCCGGAGGTGAGTGCACAGCTCGCGGCACCGTGGCGGCGTGGCTTCGCGGTCCTGCGGGCGGCGGCAAACGGCGTCCTCACGGCGGGAGCGCTGGATTCGGGGCGCGTAGCGGGCGCGTTCACGGTTGCGAGCCAGAACCTCCGCCATCAGACGCTCATTCTCCACGTCGAGGGGGCCCACCTGCGGCGCGCGAAGCCCGGCAACGAGTTCGACCTGTGGAACTCGCAGAACGGTCCACGCGTCTTTGGCATCCACGAGTTCACGGGCACGCGCATGGTGTGGCTCGCGCTCGAGGATCGCGTGCTCGTCGCGGACGACCTGTGGGGGCTCATCGGCGTGGGCGTGGCACCGTTCCTCGACTACGGCGGGGCGTGGTACGCAGGCGAACCGGCCCGGCTGGGTGGCGACGTCGGCCTGTCGCTGCGGATCGGCCCGACCCGTGCGGTGCGAGGCGACGTCGCGGACATGGCCGTCGGATATCGCTTCGGGAAGGGGTTCGCCGGCAGCCGCTGGGGCTTCGCGATCCGCAAGGGCGTGCGGTACTGAGCGCACCGTTGCAACATCGCGAGCCCGATCGGCGTTATCATCGACATGGAGATAGTGACCAAGAACCCCGGTGTGAGCCGGCGCCGGGGAGTGATCACGGGTATCCTCGTCGTCGCCGGCCTATGGACGCTGCTGCACGTGTATGTCGGGCAGCGCCTCCTCGCTCAGACGCCGCTGGCGCCCGGCTGGCGCCTGCTCGGCTGGGTAGGCGTCCTGGTCCTCGTCCTCGCACCGTTCGTGGCGCTGCTTGCCGGACGGACCGAGCGGCTGCCGGCGAAGCGTGGTCTCGAGGTCGCCGGCTTCACCGCCATGGGACTGTCGTCGCTCCTGATCGTGTTCGCGCTCGCGGGCGACGTGCTGCACCTGCGCGTGTGGCTTGGTGCCGGCGGCTTCAGCGCCGCCGTGGTGGGCGGTGCGGTCGCCGTCCTGGTGATCGGTCTGTGGCGGGCGCGGCGGCCCGCCATGGTACGGGTGGTGGACGTCCCGATCACGGGGCTTCCCTCGGATCTCGAAGGCTTCCGCATCGCGCAGCTCTCCGACCTCCACGTCGGCCCCACGCTCAAACGGGATTTCGTCGAGCGCGTGGTGGACACGACCAACGGCCTCAAGCCCGATCTGATCGCCCTGACGGGGGACGTGGCGGACGGGTTCCCGCCCGCGCTGCGCGGCGAGGTGGCGCCGCTCGCGGGGCTCGTGGCGCCGCACGGGAAGTTCTTCGTCACGGGGAACCATGAGTACTACTGGGATGCGGCCGGCTGGGTGCGCGAGCTGCAAGGACTCGGCTTCAGCGCACTCGTCAATCGGCACCAGCTGATCCGCCGGGGAGCTGGGCGGATCGTCCTCGCCGGCGTCACGGACCTCTCGAGCCGCGGCCTCCCCGGACATACCTCCGATCCGGCGGCGGCGGTCGCGGGGGCGCCGGAGAGCGACGTCCGGGTGCTGCTGGCGCATCAGCCGAAGAGCGCGTTCGCGGCACGCGCCGCCGGCTACGACCTACAGCTCTCGGGGCACACGCACGGCGGGCAGTACTTCCCGTTCAACCTGCTGGTGCGGCTGTTCCAGCCGTTTGTCGCCGGACTCCATCGGCTGGAGGCGATGTGGCTGTACGTGAGCCGGGGCACCGGCCATTGGGGGCCGCCGCTGCGCCTGGGCGCGCCGGCCGAGATCACGCTGATTCAGCTCACGCGCGCTTAAGCGCGCCGGCCCCCTCCACCCACCCGAAAGCGTGCGGCCTTGACGGTCGTGGGACCAAGGCGTATCGTCCGGGTCCTGTCGCAATGCAGCAGCACTGTTCCGATTTGGAGCGATATCGACTCGTGATGCAGCTCGCGCTCGTCCTGCTTCTGGTCCTGGTCCTGCTGAGCATTAGCTCAGGACAGGGTCTGCGGCGCGCGCGAAACAGGCACATGAGCAGCTAGCGATACAGGAAGGACGCAGTGAGCGCCGCGGACCCCAGAAGGTCCGCGGCTTTTTTTTCACCATCCACGCGAGACGGGGAGCACGGGAGCCACCCATGGGGAGAGACGTCTTCATCTTCGACACCACCCTGCGCGACGGCGAGCAGGCGCCCGGCAATTCTATGACGGCCGAGGAGAAGCTGCGTCTCGCCCGCCAGCTGGACACGCTCGGCGTGGACGTGATCGAAGCGGGGTTCCCGAGCGCGTCGGAGGGCGACCGGCGGGGCGTCCGGGCGATCGCCGAGGCGGTGCGCCGTCCCGTGATCGCCGCGCTCGCCCGCTGTCACGACCGGGACATCGACTTCGCCGGTGAGGCCGTGCGGCCGGCCGCACGACCGCGGGTGCACGTCTTCATCGCGACCTCCGACCTCCACCTCCAGTGCAAGCTGCGGCTCAGTCGCGACCAGTGTCTCGAGCGGGCACGCGAGGCGGTGCAGCGGGCTCGCCGCTTCACGGACGACGTCGAGTTCTCGGCCGAAGACGCGACGCGCACGGACCTGGAATTCCTGTGCCGGGTGGTCGAAGCGGCCATCGCCGCGGGCGCCACGACGATCAATCTCCCGGACACGGTGGGGTACGCGTTGCCGGTCGAGTACGGGGCCATGTTCCGCGCCGTGCGCGAGCGCGTTCCGAACGCCGACCGCGTCGTTTTCAGCGCGCACTGCCATGACGACCTGGGGCTCGCGGTGGCCAACTCGCTCGCCGCGATCGAAGCCGGGGCGGGACAGGTCGAATGCACCGTCAACGGGATCGGTGAGCGTGCCGGCAACGCGGCGCTGGAAGAGATCGTCGTGGCGGGGCGGGTGCGGCCGCATGCGGTCGCGTTCCACTGCCGTGTGAACCCTCAGGAGCTGTTCCGGACGAGCCAGCTCTTGTCACATGTGATCGGCGTCTTTCCCCAGCCCAACAAGGCCGTGGTCGGCCGCAACGCTTTCGCCCACGAAGCGGGGATCCACCAGCACGGCGTGCTGCAGAACGGCCTCACGTACGAG
>QHTS01000241.1 GCA_003220905.1 Gemmatimonadota bacterium
CGGGCTCCTCGCCGAGGGCAAGCAGGTCGAGCGGCCGCGCGGCCGCAACGAGGACGACGAGCGGCAGCGGCGCGTAGACCAACATGACGAGCACCGTGGTCCACGACGCGCCCGAGAATCCGCCCCAGAGCCACAGGAACGCGTTGCGCAGCTCCGCCGCTTCGGCGAGGGAGACGAGAGCGGTCGTAATCGCCGCGGCGAAGGCGCCCACGGCCACACCCCCCAGGAGCAGGATCCGCGGGTCCAGCTCGGCCCCACCCATGAGCCCGAGTCGATACACGAGCGCCATCGCACCCACCGCCCCGACGAACGCCGCGAGCGGCAGGGCCCAGGGACCCGGGAGATGGAAGGCGATGGCGACAACGGCGCCCAGCCCGGCGCCACCCGAGAGACCGAGCAGGAACGGGTCCGCGAGTGGATTCCTGACCAGCGCCTGGAGTCCGACGCCCGAGACACCGAGCGCGCCGCCCACGAGAAAAGCGAGCAGCGCACGCGGCAACCTGAGCTGCCAAACAATCGGCGAGGCCAGCAGGTCTCCAAACGGCACGTTCGCAGGCCCGAGGAGCAGCGCCGCCGCGAGCGTCGCAAGGACCGCCGCCGCGAGCAGGACGTACCTCACGGCGCGGCCTCGAGGCGCCGCCGGAGGTCGCGGATCGCCTCCGCGGCGCGGGGCCCGGGTCGCCCGAAGAGCTGTCCCGGAAGGAAGACGAACCGCCGCTCCCGTACGGCCCGCACCACGCGCCACTCCGGACGCGAGGCATACCGGGGTGGCTCAGGGGAGGCACTGTCCGACAGGACAGCGACGAAATCGGGGTCGCGGGCGGCGATCGTTTCGATCGAGACCTGCGCGGAGGGCGAGCCGACGTCGTGAAACACGTTGCGCGCCCCCGCCAGCGCGGCGAGGCGGTCGAGGTAGCTCCCCGCGCCGATGACGATGGGTGGGTTGTCCCAGACGAGGAAGGCGAGGGACTGGGTGCTAGGGACTGGGGGGAGAGAGGCAAGGCTGTCCACGACGCGTGCGAGCGAATCAGCGGCGCGAGAGTGGCCAGTGAGCGCGCCGAGGCGCCGGGCCGCGGGACCCAGCTGCTCGAGCAGGTTGAGATCGAAGAGCACCGTCCGGATGCCGAGCCGCTCGAGCTGTTCCGCCGCGGTGACGTTCGGGCCGGAACGATACAGCACGACGAGATCCGGCCGCCGGGCCGCTACCGCCTCGACGCTCGGCGGCATGCCGTCGCCGACGCTCGGCACGGCGAGCGCCTCGGGCGGATAGTCACACCAAGTGGTGCGACCCACCAGCCGGTCGCCCGCGCCGATCGCAAAGAGGATCTCCGTGAACGACGGTAGGAGCGAGACGATGCGTCGGGCGGGCGCGGCGAGCGTCACCCGCCGACCCACGTCGTCGGTGACGGCGATGCCGCCCCCGACAGGAACGTGTTCTCCCCGCGCGCAAGCCGCGACGGCGAGCGCGAGGAGGGCCGCGAGGTGGGTCCGCTGTGCCCAGCGGCGCATAACGAAAACGCCCACCCCCGACGGAGCGGAGATGGGCTAGCGTCTGCGCCTCGTGCGCAGCGCCACCATCCCTCCCGCGAGGGATCTGCAGGTGGCGCGAACGAAGACGTCTCCTGGCTTCGGGCGGGCGGCTCGCCTTCCCGGGTGATGACACCCAGTGGCGTTTGAGCCGCTACGACTTGCCCGTCACAGTGGCGGGGCCGCGCCGGATTCGCACCGGCTTCCGTGAATCCCCGTTCGCTTGTAACGACGGAGCTAGTTTATCGATCGGGACGTCGCGGCGCAAGCTGTTAGGAGAAAACCTGCATCAACGGGCAGGCAAAACCCGGCAGCACATCCTCGCCGTCGAGGGAGTCGTTCTCCCGCAAGACCGAGAGGCTCCCGTCCCGGCGGTAGACCCGTACCTCCAAACGCTGGGGATCAACCAGCCACACCAGCCTCGTGCCGGCCGCCAGCCAGTCGGCGACCTTGGCGAGGACCTAGGCGGGCGCGTCGTCAGGCGAGAGGATCTCGGCGAGGAGGTCTGGGGCCAGCGCAGCGTACCCCCGGGCGCGAACCAATCCGGCACGCTCGCGCGCGACAAACGCAACGTCGGGAGCGCGAACCGTATCGGGATCGGCGGCGATCTTGAAGCCCGTGTCCTGTGCGAATACCAGGCCGAGCTCGTCACGATACACGAAATCGCCCAGGTAGTAGGCCAGCTTCGCCGCAATGGCCCCGTGCCACGTGCCCGGCGGTTCACGAACCACGAGCCGTCCGCGCACGAGCTCGACCTGCTTACCAGGCAGCGAGATCCGCTCGACCTCTTCAGCGGTGAGCAGAGGAGAGGTCTCCACGCCGCGAAACATATCACGGAAGCTGCAGGCGATCCATCAACGTCCCGTCAAAGCCGCCGTGCCGGACGTCGAACGGCGCCGTCAGCACTTGGATCTCCTCGAGCGCCTCAAGGGAGATCGGCCGCGGGAATGCCTCGCGGCCCGGCGGTCGGACGATCGACCCTGCCAAGATGGAGGCCGAGTTGGGGCGGCGCAAATACGAACGAGGGTCTGACCGTCCCTTACCGTCCCATACCGCCTCTTCCCGCCCCCGGTTTCCGGCGGAGCGCAACCACGAAGCCGACGGCGAGAACGAGCGCCGCGAACCCGATGACGAACGGGACGAGCGACTCGGGTGCGAGCCGCCGCTCGGTGAAGCCGATCGCGAGCCCGGCACCGGGCATGAGCGGCGGCGTCCGGTACCGCGCGAAGCGACGCCCGCCGATGTCCTCCAGCCCGAGGGAATCGAGCTTCCCGGCGGTCACGACCGCGGCCGTGTCCTCGAGCAGCAGGTCCACTTCGTCGGTCGGCTGGTCGATCGGCACGCTCACGCGCCGCACCGTGGCGGAGAGCACGTACGTGTAGCTCAACTGTTTGCGCTCGCCGGGCGGGAGCGGACCGTACACCGCAACCGAGTCGCCGCGCCGGGTCACGACTTGGGGCGAGACGTCCCCCTGCCCGACCCGGAACTGGATCGCCACCGGCGGTATGGCGCCGGCCCAGGTGGGACGCAGCGTGTCCCGGGCCACACGCGTCGCGACACCGGGGTTCACGAGCTCCAGCAGCTCCAGCACGTCGCGCGAGCCATCCCGCTTCTCCTTGGCGACCGTGACCAGGCGGCGTATCACCCGTACGGCCGGCCCGGTCGAGCTCGTGTCGTATACGTAGAGCGGGCGGAGGCTGGAGGTCGACCGGGCGGGCGCGGTCGGCTCCGAGAAGTAGGCGATCCCGGCGTGCCACGTCGAGACCACGTAGATCGCGGCCGAGTCGGGCCGGCGGATGGTGAGGGCGTACGTGCCGCGAGCGTCGGTGCGGGTCGAATCGATCGGCTGGCCGCCACCGCCCATGGACACCTGATGGAGCACCACCCAGGTGCGTGCAGCGGGCCGCCCGGCGGGCCCGTACAGGACCCGACCCGTGACCGCCACTTGTTGTGCCTGGAGCCCCCCCGCGGCGGCGAGGCACAGCAGCCACGCCGAGCTACGGAGTGAACTTCCCGAAATCTTCAGGATCGAGGTTCTGGAGGTAGGTCTTCAGCGCGTCGGGATCGAGCGGCCCCGTGCCCGACTCGCCGCCCGGCTCTCCCGTCTCGACCGACGTGAGGGCGAGCAGGCTCTCGCTCGTGAAAATCGGCGCCTTGAGCCGGAGGGCGACCGCGATCGAGTCGGACGGGCGGGCGTCGATCTGGATCACCGCGTCGCCGCGGTAGATGTGCAGCTCGGCGTAGTACGTGTTGTCCTTCACCTGGGTGATGATGACCTTCCGCAAGTCTGCGCCCAGGCCGAGGATCACCTGCTTCAAGAGATCGTGGGTGAGCGGCCGCGCGAACTTCACGCCCGCAAGCTCCATGGCGATGGCGCTCGCCTCGGCGGGACCGATCCAAATCGGGAGCACGCGCTCCCCTTCGTGCTCCTGGAGGATGACCACCGGCGTGTTGGTCGTGCGATCGAGTCCCAGATGCGCGACCCGAACCTGGATCTGGTTCGCGCTCAGGTCCCCATCTCCCACGATGCGAGATACTTCTGCTGCTCGGGCGTGAGCGTATCGATCGCGACCCCCATCGCCGCGAGCTTCAGCCGGGCGACTCCCTCGTCCAGCTCCCGCGGGATGCGGTGCACGTCCTTCGTGAGCTCCCGGGCGTGCTTCACGACGTGCTCCGCAGCGAGCGCCTGATTCGCGAACGACATGTCCATCACGCTCGCGGGGTGGCCCTCCGCCGCCGCCAGGTTGATGAGCCGACCGTCGGCGAGCACGAAGATGCGCCTGCCGCCCAGCCGCCACTCGTCGACGAACTCCCGGACCCGGGTGGGGCCCTGGGCCGCCTGCTTCAGGCCGTCCAAATCGATCTCGACATTGAAGTGGCCCGAGTTCGCGAGCACCGCTCCATCCTTCATCGCGCGCATGTGCTCCACGCGGATCACGTGCGTGTTCCCGGTCAGAGTCACGAAGACGTCGCCGACCCGCGCGGCCTCCGCCATCGGCAACACCCGATAGCCGTCCATCTGCGCCTCGAGCGCCTTGAGCGGGTCGATCTCGGTCACGATCACGTTCGCGCCGGCCCCGCGCGCCCGCAGCGCAAAGCCGCGCCCGCACCACCCGTACCCCGCCACCACCACGGTGCTCCCGGCGACGAGCAGGTTCGTGGCCCGCAGGATCCCGTCGAGCGTCGACTGCCCCGTTCCGTAGCGGTTGTCGAACAGATGCTTCGTGTCGGAATCGTTCACTGCGATGACCGGGAACTGCAGCACGCCGTCGCGCGCCATCGCCTTGAGCCGGATGACCCCGGTCGTGGTCTCCTCGGTCGAGCCCGCCACGCCGGCGACGAGCGCCTTGCGGTCGGCCCCGGAAAGCGTCTCCACCCAGCGTCGGACCGGTGGTGCCAGGTCGTCGAGCCGGTTGAGCGCGATCATGTGGAGCGCACCGACCAGGTCCGCGCCGTCGTCCATCGTGATGTCGGGGCGGTGCGCCAGAGCCGCCCGGATGTGCTCGTAGTACGTGGCGTGGTCTTCACCCTTGATCGCGAAGACCTTGATCCCGTGGTCCTTGACGAGATGCGCGGCGACGTCGTCCTGCGTCGACAACGGGTTCGACCCGCACAACGCCACGTCCGCGCCGCCGGCCTGGAGGGTGACCGCGAGGTTGGCGGTCTCCGTGGTGACGTGCAGACACGCCGAGAGACGACGGCCGGCGAGGGGGCGTTCGCGGGTGAAGCGTTCCCGGAGGAGCCGCAGCACCGGCATGGATCGCTCCGCCCACTCGGTGCGGCGGCGTCCCTCGGCGGCCAGGTTCAGGTCCTTGACGTCGGAAGCAGCGGGGCGGGCCGTCGTGGTCATGCATTCACTTTCTTGGAGGAGTAGTGCTTGGAGCGCTGCACGGCGAGCCGGAGGTCTTCCACGCGGTTCGCGTGCTCCCAGGTGAACAGGTCGACTTCCCGGTCCACGTCCTTGTCCACGTAGCGCCGGCGCTCGGGCGCACGGCCGAAGTGGCCGTATGCCGCCGTGGCGCGGTAGATCGGATGGCGCAAGTTCAACGCCTTGTTGATGCCGAGCGGCGTGAGGTCGAACACCTCGCGCACGGCTTCCTCGATGGCCTCGTCGGGCACGACGCCGGTGCGGAACGTGTCGATCATCACGGAGACGGGCTGTGCGACCCCGATGGCGTACGCCACCTGCGCCTCACACCGAGCGGCGAGCTTCGCCGCCACCACGTTCTTTGCCACCCAGCGCATCGCGTAGCAGGCGGAACGGTCGACCTTCGAGGGGTCCTTGCCGCTGAAGGCGCCGCCGCCGTGGCGAGCCATGCCGCCGTAGGTGTCCACGATGATCTTCCGGCCGGTCAGCCCCGCGTCGCCCTGCGGGCCGCCGACCACGAAGCGCCCGGTCGGGTTGATGAGGATATCGGGATCGCGGACCTCGAACCCGGCGTCGGCGAGCACCGGCCGGACCACGAGCGCGATCACCCCCTCGCGCAGCTCCACATTGTCGATCTTGTCCGAGTGTTGGGTGGACAACACCACCTTGCTGATGCCGACCGGCCGCATCCCTTCGTACACGACGCTGACTTGCGTCTTGCCGTCGGGGCGAAGCCACGGGAGATCCCCCGCCTTGCGCACCGCCGCGAGTCGCTCGGCGAAGCGATGGGCGAGCACGATCGGGAGCGGCATGAGCGACGGCGTCTCGTCCGACGCGTAGCCGAACATCATCCCCTGGTCGCCCGCGCCGCCCTTGTCCACGCCCATGGCGATGTCGCCCGACTGGCGGTCGATGGTCGTGAGGATGGCGCAGGTTTGCGCGTCGAAGCCGAAGCTCGCGTCGGTGTAGCCGATCGCGCTGATCGTGCCCCGCACGATGTCGGGGATGTGGACGTATGTCGAAGTGGTGATCTCACCCGCCACGACGGCCATGCCGGTGGTGACGAGCGTCTCGCACGCCACACGGGCCGCGGGATCCTTGGCGATGATCGCGTCGAGGACCGCGTCCGAGATCTGGTCGGCGATCTTGTCGGGATGTCCTTCCGTCACCGACTCGGAGGTGAAGACGTGGCGCTGCGCGGGCATGTGCCTGTCCGACCGAGGTTTAGACGTTCAAGCTAGCGGCGCGCCGTCCCGCGGGCAACCGGCCGTCGGGGTCGAGCAGCTTCAAGTCGACGGCTTCGGCGAGCGCGAGTCGCAACAGGTCGAGCACGTCGGCCGCGGTGCGCGCCGCGAGCGCCTGTTCGGCTGCGACGCGCGCGCGCGCCGCGCTCACCTGGCGCACCGTCCACTTGACGAGCGGCAGCGCCGGCGGCGCCACCGACAGCGTCACGTAGCCGAGCCCGATCAGCAGGAACGCCGACAGCGGCTCCGACGCCATCTCGCCGCACACGCTCGCGGGCTTGCCCGCCTGACGCGCCGCGTCCGCGACGATCTTGAGCAGCCGCAGCACGCTGGGATCGTGCGGCGTGAAGCGATCGGCGAGCCGCGCGTTGCCGCGGTCCACGACCAGCGTGTACTGCGTGAGGTCGTTCGTGCCGACGGAGAGGAAGTCCGCCTCCGCTGCGAGTCGGTCGGCCATCACGGCGGCGGCCGGCGTCTCGACCATGACACCCACGGGCAGCGACGTCGCGGCCGCGATGCCCTCGCGCGCGAGCTGCGCGGCCTGCTCCGCCACGAGCGCGCGCGTGCGATCCAGCTCGTCGAGGCGGGTGACCAGCGGGATCATCAGCCACACGTCGCCGTGCTGCGCGGCCCGCAGGGCCGCCCGCACCTGCGTCCGGAAGATGTCCGGGCGATCGAGACACACCCGGATGGCCCGCCACCCCAGCTGCGGGTTGACTTCCGACGGCGCCCGGAACGGCGCCGGGAGCTTGTCCCCCCCCAGGTCGTAGGTGCGGACGACCACCGGATGGCCCCGGAACGCCTCCGCCACGCGCCGAAAGTACTCGGCCTGCTCATCCTCGGTCGGCAATTCAGTATGCCCCGTGATGAGGAATTCCGTGCGCAGCAGGCCCACGCCCTCCGCCCGGTGGTCCTGCGCCGGCTTGATCTCGTCGGGAAGATCGACGTTGCCCCGCAGCACGATGCGGACACCGTCCGTCGTGACGGACGGCTGGTCCATGACCTCCTCGAGCTGCAACGCGAGCTCGCGCCGTCGCAGCTCCCGCGCCTGCGCCTCGGCGATTTCGTGGGGCGTCGGCTGGAGCAGCACCGTGCCCCGCGTGCCGTCCATCACCACCATCGTGCCCGGCTCGATGCGCTCGATGGCGCCAGCGACGCCGAACACCGCCGGGATCCCGATCGAGTGGGCGAGGATCGCGGCGTGCGACGTCCGGGTCCCTTCCTCACTCACGAGCCCGACCACGTGCTCGCGATCCAGCTGCACGGTGAGTCCCGGCGAGAGCTCCTTCGCGACCACGACGGTGGGTTGGCTGATGGCCTCCCATAGCTCGTCCGAGCCCCGGTGCATCAGGTGCTCGATCACACGGACCGCGACGCCCGAGAGGTCCGCCAGCCGATCTTTGAGGCGCGGGCTCCCGGTCGCCGCCCACATGTCGCGGACCTCGAGCGCTTTGAATTCGTAGGCCTTCTCGGCGGCGAGGAGGTTCTCGCGAATCAGGTTCGCGACGCCGGCGAGAAACTCCTTGTCCTCGAGCATCAGGATCTGGGCGTCGAAGATGCGCGCTTCGTCTACGCCGGCGCGATCTTCGGCCTTCGCTTTCATCGCCTGGAGAAAGCGCTTCACGTCGCGCACGGCGGCGCGGAGGCGGCGCACCTCTTTCTCCACCTGCGAGCGCGGCACGACGCGGTGCGGGACCTCGGGCATGGTCCAGCGCACCACGATCGCGGCGCCGACGCCGATCCCGGGGGAGACGCCGATCCCCTTGAGCTGCCGGTCGCTCATTCGCGCCCCTCGTTTTCCCGTTGCTCGGCGTCCCGCATCTCGGCCTCGCGCAGCTCTGCCGTCAGGTGCATCTCGTGGAACCCGTCGGCAACGAGGGCGAGCAGGGCTTCCATCGCCGATTCCGCATCCTCGCCGTCGGTTTTGATCGTCAGCGACGATCCGCACTCCGCCGCGAGCATCATCACGCCCATGATGCTCTTCCCGTTCACGGCGAGATCGTCCTTGCGGACCTCGACCGCCGACTTGAAGCGGCTGGCGAGCTTCACGAACTCCGCCGCCGGCCGCGCATGCATGCCGAGCGGGTTCACGATCTTGGCCTCGCGCTCGATCACGGCCATAACCACCCGGCCAGCGCCGCGACCGCGAGCAGGGCGAGGCCCAACCGCACCCCGGTGAGCCGCGCCCGCTGCCACCACAACAGCCCGAACCCGCCCGCTACCACTCCGGCGAGGGCCACCCGCGCCCAGCCGAAAAACGCACTGCTCAGGTACTGGGCGACGAGCGGCAGCGCCGCCCCGACGACGAGCGCCATCGCCGGCGCGGACAAGGCCGTCGCCCGCTGCAGCAGCGGCTCGCGCAGCGCCTGCGCCACCTGCGCGCCATAGCGCCAGCCGGCGCGCAACGCCCACCAGCGCAGCGCCACGTGTCCGACGTTGTACACGACGACGAAGGCCACGATGGCCCGGAGGCCGAGACCGAGCGCCACCGCGATGAGCGCCAGCCCCGAGGTGAGCGGCAGCCACCCCGCCCACACGAGGCGGTCGCCGAGCGAGCCGAGCGGCCCGCACAGCGCCGTGCGTAAGCGCTCGACCTGCTCGGGCGGCACACCGTCGTGTTCTGCGCGCGCCGCCGCGCCGACCGCGAGGCCGCACAGGTACGGGTGCGCGTTGAAGAAATGCGCCCCGCGCGCCACCGCGGCGCGGTACGCCACGCCGTCGTCCCCGACCTCGGCCCGCAGGTTCCGCAGCAGCGGCTCCTCGGCGACGCCGATGCCGAGGCCCTGCATCCGCTCGTAGTTCCAGGAACCCTGCACCGTGAACAGACGGAGCAGGCTGCGGACGAGCCCGGGCCGGGCGCGCGTCAGGGGAGGGCTCATCGCAGCCACGCGACGACGGTGCCGCCCACCACCCCGGCCGCGAACCAGCGCAGGCTGGGTCCGCGTCCCACGAGGCGCAGCGTTCCCGCCGTCCCCGCCGCGAGCGCTGCGCCCACCGCCGCCACGTTGAGCAGCGCGACCCCATGCGGCGGGAGGGCGCCGGCAAGATAGGCGCGCACCACCTGCGCGAGCAGGAGACCGAAGGCGGTCACCACGGCCGCCCGCACCGCGTCGCGCAGGATCCCCGCCGCGTGCAGCCGCTCGAGCACGCGCGGGTCGCCCGCTTCGAGCGCGGCCGCCGCGCGCCGCACGGCTCGCGTGTTCAGCTGCCGCAGCGCATGCAGGCTCAGTCCGCCGGCCATCGCCGTGATCAGTCCGACCAACGCGCCGAGCCCGAGCCCCAGCGTGCCGGTCGCCGCGTGCGCCGCACTGACGGCCGCGACGGTGGCGGGTCCGTACTCGGGGTAGCGGGTCGCCCCCATCGGCAGGATGTCGTACTGGAACAGCTCGAACAGCACGCCGAGCTGGAGTCCCGTCGCGACGTCGCCCAGCATCGCGCCCGCGATCGGCCCGGCGACGAGGGGCCGCGCGATCATCGCCTGAGGGACACTCACGAGGTCGAGCCCCACGAGCGTTCCCCACGCGAGCAGCAGGAGCTGCAGCTCGAGGCTCATGTGAAGTCCTTGAGCGGCACCGGGGCCGCCGTCGGGACGTCCTGCGCCGTCACCTCGACGCCCCGGGCGGCGAGCGTCTTGAGCTGCGCCGCCTCCGCGTCGCTCAGGTAGACGTAGCGCAACCGCTCCGAGCGCCCGGGGCGGTGGTGCAGGCCACCCACGTTGACGCGGCTCACGCGGTGGCTGTTGGCGGTGAGCGCCGCGAGCGTGTCGATGTCGCCCGCGACGAGGATGCCGACGCGGGGGTCGCGCTCCCACTCGGCGAGGCGCTGCAACGCCTCCTCGGTCGAGGCGAATACCACCTCGATCTCGGGCGGCACGCCCATGCGGTAGAGCTCCTGCTCCCACGCACTGGCCCGCACGGCGTCGTCCACCAGCACAATGAATCCCACGTTCAGGGGCTTCCCCCAGCCCACGACCACCTGGCCGTGGATCAGGCGATCGTCGAGGCGGTACAGGGCGATGCTCATGCCGCCGGCGTGCGGATCGCGCGGCTCCCGGCCTCGGCGGCGCGTCGCGCCGCGTCGGCAGGCGGGATATCGCGGTGGAACACGAAATCGAGCAACATCGCGAGGTTCACCCCCGTGACCACCGCCACGTTGGTTTTACCGCGCGCGAGCCGCACCGAGCTCGTCAGGCACGAGCCGCCTGGCAGGTCGACGAACAGGACGGCCGGCTTATTGTCGATCGCCTGCGTGAGGCGGTCGGCAAGCGCTCCCGTGTCGCAGCCGTCGTTGGACACCGGGACGAGCGCGTCGCGCACGCCGGTGATCGCGGCGACCGCCGCGAGCAGGGCCTGGGCAACGGCCGCGTGCGAGACGATCACTCCGCGCAGTGGCTCACTCATTGTCTTCCTCGAGATACTCCTGGAGCTGGCGGCGCTCGGCGAGACGTTTGAGCAGCCGGTCGTTGAACGACCGCGCCGAATCCACGCCGCTGTAGCGCAACAAGTGGTTCATCGCGACGACCTCACACACCACGGTCAGGTTCTTCCCCGGATTGAGCGGCACGGTGACGAGCGGCAGTGTGACCTCGAGCACCTGCGTGGTCTGGCCGTCGATCCCGGTGCGATCGTACTCGCGCGTCGCATCCCAGTCCTCGAGCTGGACGACCACTTCGACGCGCTTCTGCTGCCGCACGGCGCGGATGCCGAACAGCGCGCGGATGTCGATCAACCCCACGCCGCGGATTTCCATATAGTGCTGGGACAGCTCGTGCCCGCGACCGATCAGCACGTCATTGCCGCGACGCGTGATGTGGACGACATCGTCCGCGACCAGCCGGTGGCCGCGCTCCACGAGATCGAGCACGCATTCGCTCTTCCCGATCCCCGAGCGGCCGAAGAACAGCAGGCCCACACCGAACACATCGGCGAGCGACGCGTGCACCGTGGTGGCGGGCGCGAAGGCGTCGTCCAGGAACGGCTTGAGGCGGCGGTAGAACTCCGCGGTCTTGAGTCGGGTCCGGATCACCGCGACGCCCTTGGCACGCGCCAGCTCGAGCAAATCCGCCGGCGGGTCCTGCCCCTTCGAGATGACGACGCACGGCAGATCGAACTGGAAGAGCGTCTCGAGCGCGCGACGGCGCGCCGCGGCGTCGAGTGACGCGAGGTAGGTCACCTCGGTTTCGCCGAGGATGTGGAGGCGGTGCGCGGCGAAGCGCTTGGTGTACCCGGCGAGCACCAGCCCCGGGCTCGACGCTTCCGGCGCGGGAATCTCGCGCTCGAGCCCAGCCTCCCCCGTCAGCGCTTCGAGCTGCAACGGATCGCCCTTGCGCTCGAGCAGGTCGCGTACCTTGGGCTTCGTCACCGGAGCTCGCGCTCCAGGGCACGGCGGGTTGCGGGGCCCCGCCGTCGCGTGGAGGCCTTGTCGAGCTGCCGCCGCACCTTGGCCACCGCGAGATCGAGCGCGGTGCGGTGGTCCGCCCCGCGCGCCGTCCCGACGTGCACCGCGCCGCGCGCGGTGTGCAGCCGCACCTCCACGGTCGGGCGCCCGTGGTCGGCCACGAACACGACTCGCCCATCATGCGGCCGCGGCGCGATCCGCGCGAGACGCTCGAGCCGCTCCCGCGCCCGCGCGCGCAGCTCGTCGGGAATCTCGCAGTGGCGTGCCGTGATGGTGATCCGCATCGTTCAGCCTCCCTGAGCGATGACCCGCCGGAGATGCGCTTCCGTCGCCCGGGCCGCCCGCTCCCAGGTGAGCTGCTCCGCGAACGTGCGGGCGCCCCGACCCAGCCGCGCCACGAGCGCCGCATCGGCGGCGAGCGCGAGCATCCGGTCCGCGAGCGCGCGCGCATCGCCGTGCGGCACCAGGAAGCCGGTCTCGGCGTGCCGAACCGACTCCCGGAGGCCGGGACTGTCGGACGCGAGCGCCGGAGTACCGCACGCCGCCGCCTCCACGTTCGAGATGCCCCACCCCTCCTTCGGGCTCGCCAGGACGACCGCCCACGCCCGGCGCAGCCGCCGACGCTTATCCGTCTCCGACACGAACCCGAGGAACCGGGCGGCCTCGCCCAGGCCCAGCGTCTGCGCCAGTCGCTCGAGGCGCCCGCGGTCGTCGCCCCCTCCGGCGATCTCGAGGACGAGGTCGGGACGCGCCTGGCGCGCGAGTGCCAGGGCCCGGAGCGCGATCTCCACTCCTTTATAACGCTTGAGGCGCCCCACGTACAAGAACGTCGCTTCGCGGGCTCGCGATTCGGCGGCGTCGGGGGCGTACCACGTCGCATCGACGCCCGGATAAATGACTTCGATCCGCTCGCGGGGCACCCCCCGCCGCACCAGGTCATCGCGCGTGCTCTCCGAAATAGCGTGAAACCACGCGCGGCGATACGCCCACGGGATGGGCCGCTCGGCCGCCCACACCACGCCGGCGATCGGCCAACTCGCTTCCCGAAAGGCCGTCGCCCCGAAGAGGTGCGGCACGAGGGCGCAGAACGGCCGGTCGGTGAGCGTCGGGAGGAACAGCGGGAGCTTGTTGATGTCCTCGATCACGACGTCGTAGGGGTTCGCCCGCAGCAACCGGCGCACCACGCCGCGCGCGCGCAGCGCGAAGGTGTGTCGCCCGCCCGAGCGATGCACCCGCAGGCCATCGAGCTGCGCTTCGCGCGGGGCCCCCGGCCAACCGCTCGCCACCAGGTCGATCGCGTGGCCGCCGCGCGCCAGGCGGCCGAAAATCTCGTGCAGGTGCGTCTCGGCACCCCCGGCGTGTGGGTTCTCGCGGTCGTTCCAGTTGACGAGCAGGATTCTCACAGCGCGCCGGATTCCCGCGCCACCGCGTCGAGCACGCCGTTCACGAACGCCGGTGCCTTGGCGCCCGCGAACCAATGGGCGAGCTTCACGGCTTCATCGATCACGACGCGCGGCGGCGTCGAGCCCTCGGCGAGCTCCGCCAGGGCGAGTCGGAGGATATTGCGCTCGACTACGCCGACGCGCTCCAGCCGCCAGTGCTCGGCGGCATCCGCCACTCGGGCGTCGAATTCGGGGAGGCCGGCGATCGCTTGAGCCGCGAGGTCGGCACCGCGGTCGTAGCCCTCCGGTGGGTGGCCGTATGCCGCCGCGAGCCGGCCCACGACCGTTTCGATTGACGGGCGGCCGGACAGGTCCCAAGCGTAGAGGAGTTGCAGCGCGCGGGCGCGGGCTTTAGTCTCGGGGCGCTGCACGCGTGAGCTGGCCCAGGACGTCGGCCGTCGTGAGGGCCGCGTCGACCGCCTCGTAACCCTTGTTGCCAGCCGCTCCGCCGGCCCGGGCCAGCGCCTGCTCCAGCGTGTCGGTGGTGAGCACCCCGAAGCCGACCGGGAGCCGGTGTGCCAGCGCGACGTTGCCGAGCCCGCGCACGGCCTCGCCCGCGACGTACTCGAAATGGGGCGTCTCGCCGCGCACCACGCACCCCAGCGCGACCAGCGCCGCGTAGCGCCCGCTCGCCGCCGCGGCTTCGGCCGCGACCGGCAGCTCGAACGCCCCCGGCACCCAGATCACGTCCACCCGCGCCTCCGGCACCCCGTTGTCGCGGAAGCACTGCCACGCGCCGTCCAAGAGGCGCGCGGTGACGAGGTCATTGTAGCGGCTGACGAGGACGGCCACGCGACCTTCTCGCAGCGCGCGCGGCGAACCCTGAATCTCGGCCACGGTCAGTGGGTGAGCAGGTGGCCGAGCTTGTCCCGCTTCACATCCAGGTAGGACCGGTTCTCGTCGGACGCCGTCATCACGATCGGCACGCGCTCGACGATCTCCAGGCCGTAGCCCTCGAGCCCGACGAGCTTCATCGGGTTGTTGGTGAGCACGCGGATCGCGGAGAGGCCCAGGTCCAGGAGGATCTGCGCCCCGATGCCGTAGTTGCGCAGGTCGGGCTTGAAGCCGAGCTCGCGGTTCGCCTCGACGGTGTCGTGGCCCGCGTCCTGGAGCTCGTACGCCTTCAGCTTGTTGAGGAGCCCGATGCCGCGCCCTTCCTGATCGAGGTACACCACCACGCCACGGCCCTCCGCAGCGATCATGCGCATCGCCGAGTGCAGCTGCCAACCGCAGTCGCACCGCCCCGAGCCGAACACGTCGCCGGTGAGGCACTTGGAGTGCATCCGCACCAGTACGTTCTTCCGGTCGTGCACGTCTCCGTAGACCAGCGCCACATGCTCGGCCGAGTCCACGTCGTTGCGGTAGCAGACAATGCGGAACGCGCCGAACGGCGTCGGGAGGCGCGCCTGGGCCACGGGGTGCACCAGCCGCTCGTGCGCCAGCCGGTACGCCACGAGCTCGGCGACCGTGATGAAGGCGACCTGATGTCGCGCGGCGAACTGCTCCAAGTCCTGCTGCCGCGCCATCGAGCCGTCCGGGTTCAGGATCTCGCAGATCACCCCCGCCGGGTAGAGCCCCGCGAGCCGCGCGAGATCCATGCTCGCTTCCGTCTGGCCGACCCGCTGCAGCACCCCGCCGGGACGGGCCCGCAGCGGGAACACGTGCCCGGGGCGCCGCAGGTCGGTCGGCACGCTGGCCGGATCGACCGCCACCCGGATCGTGGCGGCGCGGTCCGCCGCCGAGATGCCGGTGGTGACGCCGAAGCGAGCGGCGGCGTCGATCGACACAGTGAAGGCGGTCTCGTGCGCCTCGGTGTTGTGCTCGGCCATCTGGGTGAGGCCCAGCGCCTGACAGCGGGGTGACCCGCTCGGCGGCGCCGACCAGGTCCCCCTCGTTCTCGCGGTTCTCGTCGTCGGCCACGATCACCAGCTTGCCGGCGCGGATGTCCGCGATCGCCTGTTTTATCTTCCGGTGCTGCATAGTTGCCTCACGTACTTCCCGAGCACGTCTCCCTCAACGTGAACGCGGTCCCCGACGCCGAGCGATTCGAGCGTGGTGTGCTCGCGGGTGAAGGGGATCAACGCGACTTGCACGAGGTCCTTCCCCGGCAGGTCGTTGATCGTGAGACTCACGCCGTCCACCGTAATCGCGCCGCGCGGAATCGACACCTGCCGCACCGCGTCGGGCACACGCAGATCGTACACCCATGCGTCCCCCCGGCGCGCGACGCGCTGCACCACCGCGACCCCGTCCACGTGCCCCTGGACAATGTGGCCGCCCAGCCGATCGGTCGCGCGCAGCGCGCGCTCCAGATTCACGGGGCGCCCCGCCGCGTACTCGCCGAACAGCGTGCGCCCCTGGGTGGTCTCTACCACGTGCACCGTGAAGCCCCCCTTTACCACCCGCTCGACGGTGAGACACGCCCCGTTGACGGCGATGCTCTCACCCCGCTTGAGGCCCCGGTACGGCGCCCGGATCGTGAGGGTCAGCCCCGTTTCCCGCTTCCCGTTTCCCGATTCCCGCGTCACCTTGGCGACGGTACCCGTCGCGCTCACGATTCCGGTAAACATAGCCGCCTGTCCAATACCAATAATGTATCAGAGCCCAGCGCCCTCCGCTCCACCGGCGTCCAGCGCGGCGCAGCCGCGAGGGGGTGCGGCGGCACCCCGGGAAAGGCCGGGACCGCGCCTTCTCCGAGCCACACCGGCGCCTGCACCCAATAGAGCCGGTCCACCAGACCGTCGGCGAGGAGCCGCGCGCCCAGCGCTCCTCCCCCCTCGCACAGCACCGACTGGATCGCGGCCTCGCGCAGCATGCGGAGTCCGTCCCGCAACGTCGTGGGGCGGAACACACGCACGCCACTGCGCTCGAGCTGGGTGACGCTCGACGGCGGCGCGTCGAGCGACGACATGACCCACGTCGGCACCTCGCGCGCCGTGCTCACGAGCTGCACGCCCAGGTTGAGCATCGCGCGCCGGTCGAACACGACGCGGACCGGTGGCCGGCGCGGCGTGACCGGACCGCGCACCGTGAGCTGGGGGTTGTCGCGGAGAGCGGTCGTGCCGCCGACCGCGATCGCATCGAACCCGGCGCGCAACCAGTGCACGTGCTCGCGCGCTGCTTCCCCCGAGACCCACTGCGAGCTGCCGGCAGCGTCGGCGATCCGGCCGTCGATCGACGTCGCGAGCTTGAGCGCGACGAAGGGTCGCTCCTCCTGCTCCCGCGCGAACAGGAACGGCGCGTTCAACGCCGCCCCCGCCTCGGCGAGCAGACCCACCGACACGGCCACGCTGCGGGCGCGGAGGAGCGCGGCGCCACCCCGCGCCTGCGGGTCCGGGTCGGGGATCGCCGCCACCACGCGGGCTACGCCCGCCTCGAGGATCGCGTCGGTGCAGGGCGGCGTTTTGCCATGATGGGTGCACGGCTCGAGGTTCACCACGAGGGTGGCGCCGCGCGCG
Organism: Gemmatimonadota bacterium; assembly: GCA_003220905.1. Lineage (GTDB taxonomy): Bacteria > Gemmatimonadota > Gemmatimonadetes > Gemmatimonadales > GWC2-71-9 > AG41. Next base: position 16,937 of record QHTS01000241.1, read on the forward strand.
CGCTCACGCGCGCCCTGGAGCGCGACTACCTCGGCATGCGGCCCGCCGTACTCCGCGTGGTAGCCTTCGCCGACCACCGCGTCGCCGGCGAGCACCACTGCGCCTACGAGGGGATTAGGAGCGACGCGCCCCCAACCCCGGCGAGCGAGGTCGAGGGCGCGTTCCATAGCCGCCCGTTCGAGCGGGCGCTCAGAATCCGAACCGGACGCCGATACCTCCGAAGACATGTGCCGCCTTGGGATCGAAGCCCGAGAACTGCGTGGCGAAGGCCTGGTCCTTGCCTGCCTGCAAGCCAATCTCGCCCACCAGCTTCACGGCCGCGAGGGAGAGTCCGCCGTTCACGAACACCAGCGCGCGCGTGTTGGTCGGGTTGATCACCACGGTCCGGGTGGTGGTCGGGCCGTCATAGAACCGGATGTTGGTATCGCGCGACCGGTAGCGGTCGACCCCGATTCCGGCCGCGACATCCACGAGGACGAACTTCCACCCCGCCACTGCGCGATAGCTGTCGCTCTTCAGATCCATGGTGAACTCGAAGTCGTCCCCAGTGCCGGGGGCGGTGCCCAGCGTACCGTACCGAAGGCGTGGCACGGTGCGATGCATCCAGCTCACCGAGACCGCAGGGACGGGGAAGCTGCCGTTGAGCACCCCGACGCGCACGCCGTAGCCGAACCCCAACGCGGCATCGCGGATATGGGTGGCGTTCGAGTCCACGGTGAGATTGTCGATTCCCGTCGGCAGGATCAGCGCGGAGCCGAGCAGGTCCAGCGAGAGGAGCCCCCCACCCACGCCCTTCAGGAGGCCCAGCGCGCCTTCGACCATCGGTGCGGGGACCGCCCCGTTGAAGCTCGACGGCACCGGCGACTGGCCGGCCGCCGTCGGGTCGGGGAGCGCCGCCTTGATCGCGTTCACCCGCGCGGTGAGCGCGACGTGCCCGAGCCCGCCGAGCGTGCGGGCAGTACCAAGCACGGGATTGCCCCCACTGATGATCATTCCAGCGAGCGGATAGAACGCCCGCACCGCGTCCACGGCCGTATTGCAGGCCGTCGTGGCGCCGGGGAACGGAATGTTGTTGCATTGCGGCTCCTGCGCGGTCACGAGCGCAGGCGTCAAGCCGACCAACATCGTCACAAAAGTCACAAGTCTATGCATCGTACCTCCGAGGACTCGACGTGCACTGTATCGCGCCGAGCCCAGGCTTCAGCCCCAGGTCAGCGCTCCGCGAACTTCACTCCCAGTGTACCACCCCGCACCTCCCCGATGATCCACGCCACGATGCCGGCACGCTTCGCCGCCGCGATCACCGCCTCGGTGTCGTCCCGGGCGGCGACGGCAATCATCCCGACGCCCAGATTGAATACGCGGCGCATCTCCCCGAGCGACACGTCGCCCGCGCGCATCAGCACGCGGAACAGCGGCGGCCACGACCACGCGCGCGCATCCACCACGGCTTCACATCCTGCGGGCAGCACGCGCACCAGGTTGCCGGGGATGCCACCGCCCGTGATGTGCGCCAGCGCGTGCAGGCGCGGGAGGACCGGCGCGACGGCAGCGAAGTAACTCGTGTGCACGTCCAGCAACACCTGGGCCACCGTGCGGCCGGCGTCGGGAAACGGGTCCTGCACGTCGAGCCGCAGGCGATCGAATACGATACGCCGTGCCAGAGTGTACCCGTTGGTGTGCAGTCCGTTCGACGCGTAGCCGATCAACACGTCTCCCGTGCGCACCAAGTCCCCGTGCAGCGCGGCGGATTCTTCCACCACGCCGACGATCGTCCCCGCCAGGTCGTACTGCCCCCGCTGGTACAGGTCGGGAAGCTGGGCGGTCTCGCCGCCGGCGAGGATCATGTCGTGGGCACGACAGCCGCGCGCCACCCCCGAGACGATCGCGGCGACATTCTCGGGCTCGAGCTCGGCGGTCGCGAGGTAGTCGAGGAAGGTCAGGGGACGGGCGCCGTGCACCAGGACGTCGTTCACGCAATGGTTCACGAGGTCCTCGCCCACCGTGTCGTGGATCCCGGCGCGCGCGGCGACGAGCACCTTGGTGCCGACCCCGTCGGTCGAGAGGACCAGCACCGGGCGCTCGTACCCGGACGGCACCCGCACCATGCCGCCGAACGCGCCGATCTCGCCAAGCGCGAGCGACGTGCGGGTCGTCCGCACCAGCGCGGCGATACGGCGCTTCGCCTCGTCGGCCGTGTCGAGCCGCACGCCGGCGGCGGCATAGCGGTCGGTCATCCGGCGCGGCCCTCGTCCATGTCGAAGTGGACGAGCTCCTTGAACGCGCGCACCCGGGCCCGCACATCGGCGCGGGTCACATGCTCGAGCCCCTGCACCCCGAACGCCTCCACCGCGAACGAGCCCATCGCGGCGCCATAGACCATGGCGCGCCGCAGGTTCGGCGCCGTGACGTCATCACTCGCGGCGAGGTAGGCCATGAAGCCGCCTGCGAACGCGTCGCCCGCGCCCGTGGGATCGAACACTTCCTGGAGCGGGTAGGCCGGGACCTTGAACACGGTGCCGTGGTTCACGAGCAGGGCGCCGTGCTCGCCTTGTTTGATGACGGTCATCTTGGGACCGCGCTCGAGCACCCAGCGCGCCGCGCGGTAGATGTTCCAGTCGCCCGACAGCTCGCGCGCCTCGGAGTCGTTCACCATCAGGATGTCGATGTGGCGCAGCAGCTCGAGCAGCAGGTCGCGCTTGGAGTGGATCCAGTAGTTCATCGTATCGCAGGCGACGAGCGCCGGCTGCTTCACCTGGTCGAGCACGCCGAGCTGCAGCTCGGGATCGATGTTGCCGAGGAACAGGTAGCGCGCGTCGCGGAACTTCGGCGGCAGCTTGGGGCGGAAGTCGGCGAAGACGCCGAGCCGGGTCTCGAGCGTCTCGCGGCTGGCGAGGTCGTAGGAGTACTTCGCCTTCCAGCGGAACGATTCGCCCG
>QHTS01000242.1 GCA_003220905.1 Gemmatimonadota bacterium
CTCGAGCGCCACGGATCCCGAGCTCCAGGACAAGGCGATCTTCGCGCTGTCCCAGATCCATCAAGGGCGCGCTGGGCAGATCCTGCGCGACTACGCCGGCAACGTGCGCGCCCCGGACGAGGCGCGCGAAAAGGCGATCTTCTGGCTCGGCCAGCAGCACTCCCCGGAGAACGCCGCTTTCCTGCGAGAGTTGTACGCGAAGCTCCTCGGCGAGGACTTGAAAGAGAAAGTGATCTTCTCGCTTTCTCAGATGGGTGGCGCGGACAACGGGCGCTGGCTGATGGACATCGCGCTCAATGAGCGCGAGCCGGTGGAGATGCGCAAGAAGGCGCTCTTCTGGGTGGGTCAGACGGGCGGGAACTTGGACCAGCTGGCCGGCCTGTACGACCGGATGCAGAACCAAGACATGAAGGAGCAGCTGATCTTCGTGTACTCACAGCGTCACGAAGCCGCCGCCCTCGATCAGCTGATCCGCATCGCGAAGACGGAGCAGGACAAGGAGCTCCGCAAGAAGGCGATCTTCTGGCTCGGGCAGTCGCACGACCCCCGCGCCGCGCAGGTTCTGCTGGAGATCATCAACCCGTGAACGGGCGGCTGGTGCTCGCGTGGGCGCTCGTGGCGGGGCCCGCGGCCGCCCAGCGCCTCGGCGCCCGGGTGGCGGCCGCGCCCGACGGCACCGTCCGCCTGAGCTTCGCCGCCCGTCCCGGGGTGTGCGGCAATGGGCGCAACGTCATCGCCCTCGAGTGCGCCGGCGGGAGGTGCGGGTGGGGGAGAGGGGGACACACGATCATGCTCGACGGCGGCTTCGGCGGCGACGAGGTCGAATACGACTGCGAGCCGGGACCGGTGCGCGTGTCGCTCACCGTCCGGACCGGCCGGGTGCAGTCGCTCCGGACCTACGTGGGAGGGCGCTGGGTCACCCCGCCGCGAGACGCCGCCGTCACCGATCTCGGCACCGCGTCGCCGCGCGACGCCGTCGATTTCCTGCTCGGCCTCGCGACCCGGGAAGACACTCGGGGGGGAGAAGAGGCCATTCTGCCCCTGACCATGGCGGACTCTGTCACTGTGTGGCCGATGCTCTTAAAGCTCGCGCGCGACGATCGGGCGCCCGCGCGCACCCGCCGCCAGGCGGTGTTCTGGCTCGGCCAGGCAGCGGGCGACGCGGCGACCCGCGGGCTCGCCGATCTGGTCGACGATGGCGACGTGGACCGGGACGTGAAGGAGCAGGCGGTCTTCGCCTTGTCCCAGCAGCCGCGCGACGCCGGTGTTTCCGCCCTCATCCGGATCGCCCGCACACACCCGGACCCGGGCGTACGGCGCAAGGCGCTGTTCTGGCTCGGCCAATCCGGCGACCCACGTGCGCTTGCGGTCTTCGAGGAGCTCCTGACCACGCCCTGAGAGCTCCCTGCATCACAGCCTGTCCCCCTTCCATCTATCCCCCTCCCGAGTTGTCTTTCCCCCATGCCCTTCTGGACGCTGCGCCGCAAGCTCGTCGCGGTGGTGACGGTCATGGTCGCGCTCATCTTCGGCTGGGCTGCGGTCGTCGTCGCCGTGGCGCTCGCGGGCGCACACGACCAGGCCACCGCTGCCGACGCGATCGCCGTCCTCGGCGCAGCACAGTACAACGGCCGCCCCTCGCCCGTCTTCCGCGCGCGGCTCGACCACGCGGCGGCGCTGTACCAGCGGGGGCTCGCGCCCGTGATCCTGGTGACCGGCGGCGTCGGATCGGGCGACACGGTGAGCGAATCGGAAGTGGGACGGCGCTACCTCCTCAGGGCCGGACTCCCCGACGGCGCGGTCGTCGGGCTGCCGGCGGGAGCGAGCACGTCGGCCTCGCTCGAAGCCGTCGCCCAATGGTTCTCGGGGAAGGACAACCGCCGCGTACTGCTCGTGTCCGACGGCTTCCATATGCTGCGCCTCCGGATCATCGCCACGCGGCTGGGACTCCTGCCGTTCACATCGCCCGCCCCCAATTCCCCCATCCGGTCGAATCCCCGGCGCAACGCGGCCTACTTCCTCGCCGAAGGGTTTAAGGTCCCCGTCACCTGGGTCTTCAACCGCTGAGGGTGCCCATGCAGCTCGAGAGCCGCCGGGTCTATACCGGCCGGGTCGTGCGGGTCGACGTCGACACGGTGCGATTCCCCGACGGCTCCACGGGGGAGCTGGAGATCATCCGCCACCCGGGCGCCGCCGCCATCGTGCCGTGCGCCTCCGACCCACGGGGGGATCCCGATCCCACGATCCTGTTGATCCGCCAGTACCGTTACGCTGCGGGCGGTCCGTTGTGGGAGATCCCGGCCGGCACACTCGACCCTGGGGAAGATCCCGAGGCGTGCGCCCGCCGGGAACTGCTCGAAGAGGCAGGGGTCACCGCCGGCCGCCTGGAGCGGCTGACCTCGATCTGGACCACGCCCGGCTTCACCGACGAGGTCATCCACCTCTATTTGGCGAGCGGGCTGACGGCGGGGACGCCGTCGCGCGAGCGCGACGAGTTCATCGAGGTCGTGCCACAGCCGTTGTCGCAGGTCCTGGCCCGCATACGGGACGGCGAAGTCCGGGACGCAAAGACCGTCGTGGCTATCCTTTATATGGCCGGGTTCGTCCTCGGGATGTAGCAACCCACTGTCCCCCGACGAGGACGGACGTGTCGGGCCGACTCGACGCTCAATCCGTGGAGGTGCGGCCGCATCGAGGGTTACCTGGGTGATGCGACCGGTACGGTTCGTGCCGTATCTTTTACTAGAGGAAGTGCACGGGCTTGAACATGGAGCGGTCCATGCGAGCAACCCTCAAGCGGAATGGCCAGGCAGTCGCGACGCCGCGCGCGCTCGAGCGCCAGGCGCTACACGAGTTCGACGACGGCCGGCTGGTGCTTGAGCATCTCTCGGGCGACCCCCAAGCCTTCGGCACTCTGGTGGACCGCTACCAGACCCGGCTGCTCAACTTCATCAATAGGACCATCGGAGACCGGGAGCGGGCGGAGGACCTCGTGCAGGAGGTCTTTATCCGCGTGTTCCGGCACCTCCACCGCTTCGATCAGACCAAGAAGTTCTCGACCTGGATCTACACCATCGCGTCGAACCTGGCGAAGAATGAGCTCCGGAACCGCAGCCGTAACCCGCTGGTGCTGTTCCAGACGATCAAGAAGCACTGGGAGGCGGACCACCGGCCGCTCCAGTTCGAAGACACCACGGCGCGGCCGGACGACTTGTACCGCAAGCGCTTCCTCAAGGAGGCCGTGGACCAGTGCGTGGACCAGCTACCCACTCACCACCGGGCCGTCTTCGTGCTCCGCGAGCTGGAAGGCAAGAGCTACGCCGAGATCGCCGATATCACGGGCTGCAACCTCGGCACCGTAAAGAGCCGCCTCAATCGGGCCCGGAACAGCTTCGCCCAGCTCATCGGGCCGCTGCTGGAGTAGGCTCCCGACAAGCCCTGGTCCCCCCGTGGCCCACCCCCCGCCCCCTTGCCCTTGCAAGGGGGCGGGCGTTTGGGGGGGGTCCGGGAACCCAGTGCTGGCCCGACGGTAGTAGATTCTCGCGATGACGTGCGCTGAATTCCTCGAACGGTATACGGATTTTCGTGACGGCCTGATCACCGCCCCGCGCGAGCTGCACCGTTTCGAACGCCACCTCGTACGCTGTGCCGGTTGCCGACGGTACGACGCCGCCGTGCGGCGTGGCGTGCTCGCGTTGCAGGCCGCGCGGACGATCGAGCCTTCGCGCGACTTCCGACGCCGGCTCGACGCACGTCTCGAGCGCGAGCGCCGCGCAGCCCGGGAGGTACCGGCGAGTGCGGGCGTAGCGGTGGCGCTGGTCGTCGCGGCGGCGCTCGCGATGCTGGCGCTGGAAGGCGTCCGGCGCCCCGACGTCGCGCACGCCCCGGTGCTCCCGCCCGTTCCCTTCCCGAATCCGGTCGTACAGGCCGGTGTGCCGTTCGTCTCGTTTCGGGACCCGCGCGCGAGCGTGTTCGCGGGACCCGAGGCCCCGGACGGCTCCGTGCTCGTCGAGCCCGCATCCGCGGGGCGGTAGGCTTTCTCTCGACTCGAGGCCACGGTAACTTCCGCCCCGTATGGGGGCTCTCACCTTTGACGCGCTGCTCCGGAGCCTGAAGCAGGGCGCGCCGGATGCCGTCTACTATCTCCACGGCGAGGAAGACGTGCTGAAGGACGAGGCGGTGCGCGCGCTGCTGGAGCGCGCGGTCGACCCGGCCGCCCGTGACTTCAACGTCGACCAGCGCACCGCCGCCGATCTCGACCCCGAGGCGTTCAACGCGCTGGTGAACACGCCGCCCATCCTCACCGCCACCCGGGCGGTGGTCGTCCGAGGGATGGAGCAGCTGCGTAAGACCGCCAAGGTGCGCCAGGAGCTGCTCCGCTACCTCGAGTCCCCCAACCCCACCACCGTGCTGGTGCTGGTGCACGGCACCGCTGAGCCACCCGACGCCGAGCTGGTGCGCCGGGCGACTGCGGTGGAAGTCGCGGCGCTGCCCCCGGAGCGGGTCGAGCGCTGGATGACGCACCGCGCGAAGCAGCTGGGTCTCACTCTCGCACCCGAGGCCCGGGAGCTGCTCCTCGCCAGCGTGGGAAGCGACCTCAGCGGCCTCGCCCGGGAGCTCGAGAAGCTCGCACCGCTCGGCGTGGGGCGGCCCGTCAGCCGGGACGAAGTGGCCGCGCTCGTTGGCGTGCGGCGGGGCGAAACGCTCCAGGATTTCGTAGACCGGGCGCTCGAGCGGCGCGCAGCGGCCGCCGCCCAGCTCGTCGGGCCGGTCCTCGAGCAGGCAGGCATGAGCGGCGTCCGCATGCTGAGCGCGCTCGGTACGGCCCTCGTCGGCACGGCGCTCGCCCGCGCGGAGCTCGACCGCGACGCGCAACGACGCGATCGCCTCGAGGGTGCGTTGCTGTCGCACCTCCGAGCGGCGCGACCGTACGGCCTGGGGAGCTGGGAGCAGACCGCTCTCCGCTGGGCTCGCTGGGCCGGGCTCTGGACCGCCGGCGAGCTGCGCAGCGCGCTACGGCTGGCTCTCGACGCCGATCGCGCTCTCAAGTCGAGCACGCTGACCGACGAAGCCGGCATCCTGGAGCAGCTGGTGCTATCGTGGAGTGTGCGGGCGAGGGAGGCGGCGTGACCGCCGGACGGATGCTCGCCGTCGCGGCCGCGCTGCTGTGCGTCGGTGCGACGGTCCGACTGTCGGCCCAGACCGATACGGTCCGCGTGGCCGCCCT
>QHTS01000034.1 GCA_003220905.1 Gemmatimonadota bacterium
CGCGCGTGAGACTGCTGCGATGGGTCGTCGGGCTGGGCTGCATCGCCACCGCCGCTCCGGCACAAGTTTCCTACCAGCCACAGCAACCCACCGAGAAGCTGCTCGTCCTGCCGCTCACGGTGAAGACGCCCGCCGACTCCGCGTTCAGCGTCGCGGTGATGGACCTGGTGCGTGAGAAGCTCGGCCAGATGGCGCGCTACAAGGTTCAGGTCATTTCCAAGCCGAAGCTGTGCGAGGCGCTCAAGGCGTCGGACTACCCGTGCGACGTGCTGCTCGACGAGACACAGGCGAACCAGCTCGGCCGATTCCTCTCGGTGAATGCGTACACGGCCGGGACGCTCGAGCGCAGCGGCAGCACCGTCATGGCGACGATCCGCGTGCGGGACATCGGCAGCTCGGGCATGGCGGCGCTCTTCTCGGTGTCGGTCAGCAACCCCGGGACTGCGGTGTCGGTGGGGGAGGCGATCGCGCAGCGTCTCAACAACCTGGTGCGCGCAGCCGAGCAGGCGCGCGAATGCGACGAGCAGCGCAAGAAGAGCCAGTTCCCGAAAGCGCTCGACGCCGCGCGCAAGGCGCTGGCCATCGAGCCGAACCTCCCCGCGGCGCACATCTGCATCGCCACCGTCTACGAGGCGCAGCACATGCCGCTGGACAGCCTGGTCGCGGCGTATCAGCGCGCTACGAAGGGCGACTCCCTCAACGCCACGGCGTGGGAGAACATCGCCCACCTCTACCAGCAGAAGGGTGACACGCTCAAGGCGATCGATGCCTTGATCCATGAGCTGGCGGGCGAGCCGCATAACACGCAGCTGCGCCTCGGCATCGTGGAGTTGTTGCGGCAGCAGCGGCGGTACGCGCAGGCCAAGGCGACCCTCGACGACGGGCTCGCCAAGAGTCCGAACGAGCAACGGTACCTGGAATTCCGGCAGCGGATCTGCATCGAAGGCGAGCTGTGGCGCTGCGTGTTGGACGGCTTTGTGGAGCAGGTGAAGAACGACCCGAGCAAGCTCGGGGACAGTACCGTCCTCAAGGCCGCGCTCGGGGCCGCGCAGCAGCTCTCGGACACCGAGAGGTTGCTCTTTTTCAGTCGCGCGGCGGTCGCGCATTTCCCGAAGTCGGCTGCCTTCTGGAAGGCGCTCGGATCGGCCTACGACTTGAAGGGCCAAAAGGACTCGTCGGTCTGGGCGTACAAGCAGTCCTTGAAGCTCGATCCGACCGACGTGAAGGCGTCGCTCCTGGTCGCCCGGGGCATCGTCGAGGGGACGACCTATGACACGGCGCAGGCCGCGAAGCTCAAGAGCGACACGGCCGCCCTGCGGGCGTTCCGCAACGCATTCGCCGACCGCATCGACAGCGCGAAAGCGTATCTCGCCCCCGCCTTGAGCTCGCCCGACTCGACCGACCGCCTGAGCGCGGCGGTGTTCATGCTGACCGCCGGATCGAAGGTCGCGCAGGCGGGCGCGTACGACCGCGCCTATCCGTGGCTCGACCAGCTGTTGCAACTCGTCGCGCCGCGCACGCCGGCGGACACCGTCGGCCCACGCCAGCAGATCCGCCTCCAGGCGAGCTTCTGGTACGGCGTGTCGTCGGTCGCATCGCTCTCGGCACCGTGGACCGCCATGACCAAGACCAAGAGCTGCAACGACGCGAAGGGCATCAGCGACCGCCTCGCGCGGACGAAAGACGCGCTGGTGTTCGGTGCCCGGGTCCACCCGCCGACTGCGAACACGATGCTGCAGAACGTGAGCAAGTTCGAGGCGGTCATGCCGCAGGTGAAGAAGCAATTCAAGTGCAAGAATTTCTGAGGCATTGAATTGACTTCCGCACCGGCCTATATTGCCACCCTCCGTCGCAGGGGGCTGTAGCTCAGCTGGTTAGAGTGCCGGTCTGTCACACCGGAGGTCGCGGGTTCGAGCCCCGTCAGCCCCGCCTGAACCCGCCTCGCGGGACGACGCACCCGGCCCCGCCTGCCACGGCAGGCGGGGCTTTCGTCTTTTTCGGGAGGGCATTGACCTCCACCTACCATGTTCCGGTCCTGGCCGATGCCGTGCGCGACTGGACGACGGGCGGCTGCCGCATCGTGGATGCGACCGTCGGCGGCGGCGGCCACGCGGCGCTGTTCCGCGAGCTCGGCGCCGACGTGCTCGCCGTGGACCGCGATCCCGAGGCGATCGCCGCGGCGCGCGCCCGCCTGGGCGACACGGGGATCCGCTACTCGACCGGCCCCTTCGGCTCGGCCAAGGTGCTGGGCACGATCGAGACGTTCCGCCCCGACCGTATCCTCCTCGACCTGGGCGTCTCGTCCTACCAGCTCGATACCGATGCCCGGGGGTTTACCTTTCGTCCCGGGGCGCCGCTCGACATGCGGATGGCGGCGGGACAGGGAGTGACGGCCGCGGACATCCTGAACACGTGGCCCGACGCGCGGCTGGCCGGTGCGTTCGCCGATCTCGCGGACGAGCCGCGGGCCCGCCGCCTGGCGCGGGCGATCGTGAGGCGGCGCGCCACGGCTCCCTTCGCTACGAGCGACGATCTCGTGAACGCGATTCGCGAGGCGCGCGGCCCGCGGTCGGGGCCGTCCGACTTCGCGCGGCTGTTCCAGGCGCTGCGGATCGTGGTGAACCAGGAGCTCGAGCAGCTGGAGCTCGCGCTGCCGGCGCTCCGCGCCGCGCTCGTGCCCGGCGGCCGCCTGGCGGTGATCACCTACCACTCGGGCGAGGACCGCATCGTCAAGCACGCGTTCCGCGACTGGAGCCGGTCGTGCGTTTGTCCGCCGCGGCAGCCCGTGTGCAACTGCCGTGGGCGCCCGCTGGGCCGCCTGCTCACGCGGAAGCCGATCCGTCCCGGTCCCGCCGAGGTGCGCGACAACCCGCGGGCCCGCTCCGCTCAGCTCCGCGCCTTCGAGGTGCCGGAGCAGATCGGGGGGGGCGATGGCTAAGGGCCGGCACTGGGTTGCCCTCTGGCTCGTGGCCTTCCTCGTGACCACGTGGCTGGTGTACGCCCGGCAGACCGCCGCCTACCGCGCGGCCCGCGACCTCGCCGATCTGCGCGCCCGGCGCGCCAACCTGGACGGGCATCGCGCCGATCTCGAGCGCCGCATCCGCGTCGCCGAGAGCCGCGCCGTGCTCGTCCCGCGCGCCCAGGCGCGGCTCGGTCTGCACCTGCCGAGCGACAGCGAGATCGTCCTCGTCCCGGCTCCCAGCGGGTCGCGCTAGCGAATGGCCAGGCCCGCAGTCCGCATGCAGGTCGTGGAATTCGGGGTGCTCGTGGGCCTGGCCTTGCTGGTGGGACGCGCGGCGCAGGTGCAGATCCTCCACGGTCGCCGCTGGGCGGAGGAAGCGCAGGCGCAGCGCACCGAGCGGATCGTGCTCCAGGCGCGCCGCGGCACGCTGTCCGACCGCCACGGCACACCGCTCGCTGTCACGCAGGAGACCTACCATGTGGGCATCGCACCCAACGAGCTGCGCGACCCGACGGCCGACGGAGCCCTCATCAGCCGGCGGCTCGGCCTGACGGCGCGTACCTGGCAGCAGGCGCTGCGCCGGCGATACGCCTACTTCGCGGGGCCGTACAGCGCGCTCGAGGTGCAGCCCCTCCGGAGCGTGCGGGGCGTGCATCTCGAAGCCGTGCTGAACCGGTTCTATCCCGATCCCGCCGTCGCACGCGCGACCATCGGCCGCCTGGGGGACGACGGGCTGGGCGCGTCCGGGCTCGAGCGGACCCTCGACAGTCTGCTGGCGGGCCGGGCGGGCGCGGCGGTTGTCCTGAAGGACCGCGCGGGACGCGAGTACGAATCGCCGGCGCGGGTGATCGCCCCGCCCGTGCCGGGGCTCGACGTCGTGCTCACGCTCGACGCGGAGCTGCAGGAGATCGCGCAGCGGGCGCTGGATGACGCGCTGCGACGCATGGATGCGGACGGCGGCGACGTGGTGATGCTCGATCCCGGGACCGGCGAAGTGCTGGCCCTCGCCTCGCGCCAGCGGGACGGTAGCGCGCGCCCCAGCGCCTTCACCGACACGTTCGAGCCTGGATCCCTGGCGAAGATATTCGCCGCCGCCGCCCTGCTCTCGCTGCGCCGCGTGTCGTCCACAGACCGCGTATCGGGGGAGGGGGGCAAGTGGCGTGTGCTCGGTCGCACGATCACCGATGACGACCCGCAGCCCTCGCTCACGCTCGCCGACGCGATCCGCGTCTCGAGCAACATCGCCATCGCGAAGTTCGCGGCGCGGCTCACTCCCGAGGAGCAGTACGTGACGCTCCGGGACTTCGGGTTCGGTGCGTTCACGGGGATCGAGTTTCCCGCGGAGGCCACCGGACGCCTGCGCCCGCCGTCGGAGTGGACGCGTCCCAGCGCCGCCAGCCTCGCCATGGGCTACGAGCTGTCCGTCACGCCGATCCAGGTGGCCATGGCCTACGGGGCGCTCGCGAACGAGGGTCTCCTCCTCCAGCCCACGCTGATCCGCGAAGTCCGGAGCGCGGGCGGGCCGGGGGTGCGCTACCGACATCGCCCGGAGCCGGTGCGACGCGTCGTCTC
>QHTS01000243.1 GCA_003220905.1 Gemmatimonadota bacterium
CGGCAACAGGTCCGACGCGGCGTCCACCATCGGGATCGGCGGCACGAACCCCAGCCGCGTAAACGATATCAACCCCGAGGAGATCGAAACGATCGATGTGATTAAGGGACCGTCGGCGGCCGCGCTGTACGGCACCGCCGCCTCGACGGGCGTGATCATCATCAGCACAAAACACGGCCAGCCGGGCCCGGCACGCTGGAGCATCTACGGTGAGCAGGGAGTTATTAGAGACTACAACGACTACCCTGTCGCCTACCGTGCCTGGCGGACGACGCCGTCGGCGTCCACTCCTTCCAACGGGGTGCAGTGCTTGCTGACGCAGGTGGCGGCCGGCACATGCACCCAGGACAGCATCACGAGTTTCAACCTGTTTGACGATCCCGTGTCGTCGCCGAACGCCACGGGGTACCGGAACCAGTACGGCCTGCAGGTCTCGGGGGGGACCGACGCGTCACGGTATTTCGTGTCCGGAGAGTGGGAGAATGAGGTCTCGCAGCTGAAGATGCCGCCCTTTGCGGTGGACTCGCTCCTCAAGATCCGTCCCATTACCGAGGTGCCGTTCGAGCAGCTCCGCCCCAACGGTCGGCGCCGCGTGAGCTTGCGGGTCAACGCCGACGTGCGCGCCAACTCCCGGCTCGACCTCTCCCTCGCCAGCGCCTTCACGACGAGCACCCAGCGGCTGCCGCAGACCGACAACAACACCACCGGGCTCCTCTCAAATGGCCTGGGGGGCCCGGGTTTCAGATATAACGTGCTGAGCTCCAACGGCAACCGGCTCTTCGGATACCGCACCTTTGGCCCGGGGGAATTCTTCTCGGAGACCGTAAAGCAAGACATCAACCGGTTCATCGGGAGCGGGACGGCTAACTGGCGGCCCACGAGCTGGCTCGCGGTGCGACTTACCGGGGGACTGGATTTCACGAGTCGCCGCGACAGCGATCTCTGCCAGCGAAGCCAGTGCGTGGACTTCGCGGAAATCAAGAAGGGCTTCAAGGTCGACAACCGCAGCTACTTGTTCAACTACACGGCGGACGCGACGGCGACCGCGACGTTCCAGCTGAGCCCGGTGCTCTCGTCGCGTACGTCGGCCGGCGCGCAGTACCTGAAGGACGTGTTGGATCGGAACGGGGCCTCCGGCGAGGACCTCGCCCCGGGGTCCACCACGATTTCGTCGGGTGTGATCCCGAACTCCCGCGATACCACCGACATCACGAAAACCGTCGGGGCCTACGTGGAGCAGCAGTTTGGGTACAAGGACCGCCTCTTTGTCACTGGCGGGCTGCGCGTTGACGACAACAGCGCCTTCGGCGTGGACTTCCATGCGGTGTACTATCCAAAACTCAGCGTCTCCTATGTGATCTCGGAGGAGCCCTACTTCCCGAAGTGGAGCTGGCTCAACAGCGTGAGGCTGCGCGGCGCGATCGGCGCCTCGGGAGTGCAGCCCTCCACAACGGACGCCCTCCGGTTCTTCGAGCCCCGGCGGACGAGCGTGGACAATGCCGACACCCCCGGCATCATTTTCAGCGCGCTCGGGAATCCCAATCTCAAGCCGGAACGGGCGCGGGAGTTCGAGATCGGTGGCGAGGCGGTGTTGCTCGACCGCCGACTGAGCGTCGACTTGACCTACTACAACAAGCGCACTAAGGACGCCTTGATCGCCCGGATCCTTCCACCGTCGGCTGGCGTGAGCGTCACACGGTTCGAGAACCTCGGTGCGGTGGTCAACCGGGGGCTCGAGGCGCTCGTCAATGCCCGCCTGGTCGATCGCCCGGCGTTCGCGTGGGACCTGACCATCAACGCCGGGTACAACACGAACTTCATCGCGGACATGGGCGTCGATCCCGCCACCGGCAAGCCGATTCCGCCGATCATCGGCACGACGACGCAACAGCGCGTGGGCTACCCGATCAACGCGTGGTTCCAGCGCCCCTACACGTTCCAGGACCTGGACGGCAACGGCATCATCACGGCGAACGAGATCACGGTGGCAGACAGCGCGCAGTTCGTCGGATATCCGAACCCGCGCTGGGAGGTCACGTACACGAGCGGCTTCGATCTGTTCGACCGCCGGCTGCGGCTCAACTTCCTGTTCGATCATAAGAGCGGCTTCTACCAGCTCAACGGCACGGAGCGCATCCGCTGCGAGTCGCGACTCAACTGTCGCGGTGAAATCGATCCCACCGCCCCGCTGTCGGAGCAGGCGCGGTCTGTGGCGCTGCGAGAGACGCCGTCGCGCACGCAGTGGGGCTTCATCGAGAAGGCCACGTTCATCCGGCTGCGCGAGGCCTCGGCGACCTACGAGCTGCCGCAGCGGTGGGCGCAGGCCTTCCGCGCGAGTCGCGCCAGTCTCACGGTGGCCGGCCGGAATCTTTGGAAGGCCAC
>QHTS01000244.1 GCA_003220905.1 Gemmatimonadota bacterium
TACATCTCGCGCCAGTAGTACGCATGCGGCACGCCGACCTGCTTGAGGACCGGCTGGCGCTGAGCGAAGGCCGGCGTGGCGGCCGCAGACCAGATCGCCAAGAGGCCTAACGCGCGCCGCATTCTCGTGCCGTCATTCCGTCTTCCCGTCGCCCTTGGACTTGAGAAACAATCCCTTCGGATCGAGCACGTCCCGCAGCAGCCGCAGCTCCGTCGCGCTCGGAGGCGCGATGGCGCCGAGCCGCGGCCGGCGGGTGAGCGGCCACCCCACGCCCTTTTGGACGTCGTCCGCGGTGACGCCGGGATAGAGCGCCGCCAGCACCATCTCGCCGGTCGTCGCGTCCGCTTCGAGAACGCCCTTGTCGGTGATGACCTTTACCGGCCCGGCGCCCGGCATGCCCAGCTCGCGCCGGCCGCGGCCACCACACTGCTGTCCCGGGCTCGTGACGAAGTCCACCCGCTCCGGGAAGGCCCGGGGGTTGAGCTTGGCGACGATCAGCGTGCGCTGCGCATGCACCGCAATCTCGGCCGCGCCGCCCGACCCCGGGAGCCGCACCGTGGGGCGCTCGTACCTCCCGATGACCGTCGTGTTGATGTTGCCGTAGCGGTCCACCTGGGCGCCGCCCAGAAAGCCGACGTTGATCTGGCCGTTCTGCAGGAACAGCTGAAACACGTCCGCCATGCCGCACACCATGAGCGAACCGGTGACGAGCGCCGGGTCGCCGATCGATACGGGCAGGCGCGAGGGGCTAGCCCCCACCGCGCCCGACTCGTAGATCAGAACGAGGTTGGGCGCGTGCGTCGCCCGCGCCAGGTTGCAGGCGAGATTGGGAAGCCCGATCCCGACGAAGACCACCTCACCATCGCGCAGCTCGCGCGCCGCGACGGCCGCCATCATCTCCTCCGGCGTATAGACGGGGTTAGAAGCCGTAATTGACCCCCTGGGACAAGCGCGCTTTCGCCTTGAGCCTGGCGGCCAGGTGCGGCTGCTTGTTCATGTAGCCGGCGCGGTCGGGAACACCGTACACGAACTCCTCGAGGTAGCGCGCGAGCCGATCGGGATCGCGTGAGACGCCTTCCCAGGCGACGTAGAAATCGTTGTCGCGGTCGTAATAGCCCTGCGCGTAAGAGGGGTGCGCGCCCCACGGCTCGACCACCACCGCGCTCACGATCATGCCCGGAATCACGGTGCGGTTGGGATCGGAGCGGATGACGTCCTCCTCCACCAGCTCTTCGACCACGACGATCACGCGCGCCGAGGCGAAGGCGGCTTCCTTCTGCACGCCGAGGAGGCCCCACATCTGGGTATTGCCCGCCACGTCGGCACGCTGCGCGTGCACGATCGTGACGCCCGGATTGAGGGCCGGCACGGTGGCCAGGACCTCACCCGTATAGGGGCACGTGACCGACCGGATGCGCGGGTTGGCCGTCGGCAGATCAGTGCCCATGTAGTTTCGCAACGGCCAGAAGGGCAGCCGCGCCGCTCCCGCCGAAAACCGCGCTACCATCCCGAAGTGCGAATATTCCTCGATCTCGAGCCCCCCTCCCCCCGCGCTCTTCCCTTCCAGCGCGCGCCGGAACGCATGCAGCGAGCCGACACCCGGATTCCCGGCCCAGGAAAAGACGAGCTTCCGGGCGCAGCCCGCCGCGATCATTTGGTCGTAGATCAAGTCGGGCGTGAGCCGGGCGAGGGTGAGATCGCGACGACGCTGGCGGATGATCTCGTGACCCGCGGCGAAGCAGATGAGATGGGTGAAACCCTCGATGACGACGGTGTCGCCGTCATGCACGAAGCGCGCGACGGCGTCCCGCATGGCCATCACCTTGCCGGACGCCACGCGTCAACGATCCGGAAGTGGGATGATCGGCAAGACGACGTGCGAGGGATGCGCGCGGTCGTGGTAGATGGTGTTCGTCGCCACCAGGACACCGTGGTTGTCGTTGAGCGGCTCTCCGGTGTTGGGGTTCGCATCGAAGCGCGGGAAGTTGCTGCTTGAGATATCGACCCGAATGCGGTGGCCTTTGCGAAACACGTTCGATGTCGGATAGAGCTCGATCGTGAACTCGTACACCGTTCCCGGCTGCATCAGCCGCTCCCGAGCGAGCGAGTCGCGGAACCGCGCACGGATGATCCCGTCCCCGAGGTTCAGGTCGAACCCCTGGGGGTAGTCCGGGCTCGGTGGGTGGACGTCGATCAGCTTGGCCGTGAAGTCGGTGTCCCGACGGTTGCAGGAAGCCCAGAGCTTGACCGTGATCGGCCCTGTGACTTCGACATCGGTCTCGAGCGGCGGCGTCTGGAACACGACGACGTCCGGGCGTGCGGAGAGCGGGACGGGACGGGGCCAGTTCCACACCGTGTCGCTGCCGCGCTGATCCCACCCTCCCTGGAGCAGGATGCCGTCCCCCGACGAGATGTTGCCCCCGATCGTGGGGACCGGGTCCCGCGGGTCGAACGTGAAGCTCGTCGCCTGGTCCCCGGCCTCGGGCACGTCGGTCGTCAGTCCTCCGCCCCGCTGAAGGTAGTAGCTCGTGTACCGGGTCCGCGCGAGCGGCCACTCCCGCTCGTCACGCCAGCGGCCACCGTGGGTCATCCGGCCTTGCGCGTCTTTCGTGTGGTCGCCCGTGCCCATGATAAAGATTCGGACTCGTGACGAGAACGGCGGGGCCTTGCCGACCCTGTTGTCCTTCCCCCTGAGGAAGTGGTCGAACCACTCCAGCCACCACAGGTTGGGCTGAGACATGGCCGCGTCGGGCCCGAAGCTCACCTGCCCGTGGGCGGACTGGTCCTGCGAGCCGTGGATCCAGGGGCCCATGATGAGATAGACCGGACTCTTGAGGCGTCGGCTCAGCGCCACGAAGTTCGCGGCGGTGCTCGCCGCCCACGAGTCGTACCAGCCGCCGATCAGGTAGACCGGGATGTCCTTGTAGCGCTCCGCGTGATCGATGATGTCGTTTTGGGCCCAGAAGTCGTCGTTCGCGCCGTGGGCCATGGCTTGTACCAGCCAGTCTTCGTATTCAGGCGCGAGCCGGAGCGGCGTCGTCCCCCGCCGCAGCGGCAGCCGGCGGAGGAAGTCGCGACGCTCGCGCGCGAGGTCCCCAAAGGCGCGCCGGTTGGTCGAGTCACGCGCTTCGCGGCTCCCGGCCAGACCGTAGCTGAAGATCCAGTTGAAGAACCGCAGCTCGAACGCTCCGCCGTTGCGCAGTCCGTGGTACCCCATGTCCGACACCGCGTCGATCGGGATGACGGTCTTCAAGTGTGCGTCCCCCGCCATGGCGAGGGCGTGCGCGGTGCCGCCGAGATACGAAATCCCCCACATGCCGACGTCCCCGTTCGACCAGGACTGGTGGCTGATCCAGTCCACCGTGTCGAGCCCATCGGGCCCGTCGTCGGTGAGCCAGTGCCACACCCCCTCGGACTTGTACCGGCCGCGCGTGTCCTGGACGACCACGGCATAGCCGTGCGCGGCCCAGGAGGGCCCGAGCGCGTACGGGTCGAAGTCCTTGCCGTAGGGACTGCGGATCAGAATGGTCGGCAGCTTCTCGGTGGTGGCGCCGCTGTCCGGCGGGGAGGGGGGGCGATAGACATCGGTAGCCAGCCGGACGCCGTCGCGCATGGGCACCATGACGTCGCGCGTCACCACCACGCCGGCGCCGCCCGCGTACGCGGCGGCGTCCTGCGCGGGCGCGCGAGCCCCCACCCCCGTCCCCAGAAAGACGGCGGCGAGCAGCGGGGCGGCGCGGCGACGCATTGTCACCAGTCGCGGGTCAGTCGGACTGCTCGGCCAGGCACTCATCGATCAAGCGCAGCGCCGTGTCCACGTCGTAGTCGTCCACGACGAGCGGCGGCGCGAGCCGCAGCGCGCTCTTCCCCGCACCCAAGAGCAACAGGCCTTTCCGGAACGCGCGCTCCACCAGATCGTGCGGGATGTCGGGTGCGGGCTCGCGCGTCGCGCGGTCCTTGACGAACTCAACCCCGATCATCAGGCCGCGCCCACGCACCTCGCCGATCGATGCGTACTTCTCCTGCAACTGCTTCGCGCCGGTGAGCAGCCGCTCGCCCAGGCGCGGCACATTGGGCAGCAGCTCACGCTCCACGACGTCGAGGGTCGCCAGCGCCGCCGCGCAGCACACCGGGTTCCCCCCGAACGTGCTGCCGTGCGCCCCCGGCTGCCACTTCATGATCGATTCCCTGGCGATGATCGCCCCGATCGGCATGCCGCTACCGAGTCCCTTGGCCGCGAGCAGCACGTCGGGCTCGATCCCCTCGTGCTCGCACGCCCACATCTTGCCGGTCCGCCCCACACCGCATTGCACGCCGGGCGGCGGCACCACGTAGCCGCCCTCACCTTGGATCGGCTCCACGAACACCGCCGCTACGCTCGTCGGGTCCAGCCGCTTGGCGAACAGGTCGTCCTCGATGGACGACACGCACCGCATCGTGCACGCGGGCTCCCCCCGGCAGAAGTCGCAGCGGTAGCGATACCCGTATGGGACGTGGTAGACCTCGGGGAGGAATGGCGCAAAGCCGGCGCGCTGCACCGCCTTGCTCGCCGTCAGGCTCAACCCGCCGTACGTCCGGCCGTGGAACGCCCCCGTGAACGCGACAATGGCGGGGCGTCCCGTCGAGTGCCGCGCGAGTTTAATCGCACCCTCGACCGCTTCGGTCCCCGAGTTGCTCAGGAATACGCGCTTCTTGCTCGCGCCCGGCGCGAGCCGGGCGAGCCGCTCGCACAGCGCGGCGAAGCTCTCGAAGTAGAAATCGCTGCCGCAGATGTGGAGGAACCGTCCCGCCGCCTCCTGGATCGCCTGGACCACCTGGGGATGGCCGTAGCCCGTGGACGCGACTGCAATCCCGGCCATGAAGTCGAGATACCGGTTCCCGTCCACGTCCTCGACCATGGCGCGCTCCCCGCGCGCGATCGCGAGCGGGTATTCCTTGGGATAGGACGTGGACGACCAGCGATTCTGCCGCTCGACGATCGCCTTGGCTTTCGGGCCGGGCGGCGGCACAACGATCCGGGGGTAATCCCGCTTCATCGCGACTCCTCGATCACGGTCCGGCTCTGCTCCCGCAGGAACTGCGCGACATAGTACGGCCCGCACCCACCCTTGCCCGTCGAGCCCGATCCCTTCCAGCCGGTGAACGGCTGCGCCCCGGGCCAGGCGCCCGTGGTGGCGCCGGTACGCTTGTTCACGTAGCACACGCCGGCCTCGATCTCGTCGAAGAAGCGCTCGATCTCCTCGGCCTT
Source organism: Gemmatimonadota bacterium (assembly GCA_003220905.1). Classification (GTDB taxonomy): domain Bacteria; phylum Gemmatimonadota; class Gemmatimonadetes; order Gemmatimonadales; family GWC2-71-9; genus AG41. The sequence goes on from QHTS01000244.1 coordinate 5,249, forward strand.
CTTCGAGAAGATGCCCGCCGTAAGGCCGTAGTCCGCCTTGTTGGCCTCCGCGATCGCCTGATCGAGCCCCGCCACTTCGCCGACCGCCAGAATGGGTACGAACAGCTCCTCCACGAAGAGCGTGGACGAGAGCGGCAGCCGGGCGATCGTGGGCGCGACGAAGTGACCGCGGTCGAACCGCCCGCCCTGCAGCCGCTCCCCGCCCTCGAGGACCGTCCCCTCCTGCCGCGCCTGCGCCACCGCGCGCGCGAAGCGCTCGACGGCAGCCGCGTTGATCACCGGGCCGAAGTACACGTCCCGCTCCGTCGGGTCCCCGACCTTCAGGGCCTTCGTCTGCTCGATCACCTTCTCGACGAAAGCTCTCGCGACCCGCTGATGCACGTACACACGCGACGTGGCGCTGCACTTCTGGTTCTGCAGCCCGAAGGCGGAGCGCGTCACACCTTCGGCCGCGGCATCCAAGTCCGCCGAGTCCAGCACGATCGCGGCGTTCTTCCCGCCCATCTCGAGCAGGCACGGCTTGATCCATTGACGCGACAGGCCCTGGTAGATGTGCATCCCCACGGCCTTCGAGCCGGTGAAGACGACGCCGTCCACGCCGGGGTGCCGCCACAGCGCCTCGCCCGTGACCTCCCCCGTGCCCGGGAGATAGTTGAACACGCCGGGTGGAACACCCGCGTCGCGGTACACCTCGTACAGCTTGAGACCGGTCCACGGTGTGTCCTCGGCCGGCTTGTAGACGACCGCGTTGCCCGTCACGAGCGCCGCCGCGGACATGCCCGTGGACAAGGCGAGCGGAAAGTTGAAGGGCGCGATG